>JASLJO010000171.1 GCA_030152505.1 Solirubrobacterales bacterium
CTTTCGAGCCGTCGAGCTCGAGATCGAACAGCGCCTGACCGCCGGCGAGCACGGTGCGAACATCGCGCTCGGCGACCTGAAAAGCGCGCGCTTCCTCCCCCCCGGCGTAGACGACGCCTGGAACCAGGCCATCGCTGCGCAGGCGGCGGGCGCTGCGCGAACCGAAATCGGTACGGGGGGCGGCCTTGAGCTTTTCGCGGGTGCGAGCCATCGGACGGGAGAGGATACTGAGAACGTGGCTGACGACGCCAAGATCCCCAAGGGCCGCCTGCGGCGCTCGGCGAAGCTGGGCTCGATCGTCGGCGTGCAGGGCGCCCGCTACGCCGGCACCAAGGCGACCAACGTCGGTCGCTCTGAGGAGGCGAGCAAGGAGCGGCTGGAGCAGCGCCACCTGGAGACCGCGATGAAGATGGTCGGTGCGCTCGGCCAGATGAAGGGTGCGGCGATGAAGCTCGGCCAGTTCGCCTCCTTCATCGACACCGAATTCCTACCTGAGGAGTACAGCGAGATCTATCAGGAGCAGCTCGCCAAGCTGCGCACCTCCGCCCCGCCGATGCCGTGGGAGAAGGTCGAGAAGGTGCTCGACGAGGAGTGGGAGGGCGAACCCGTCTCCGAGCTCTTCGCCTCCTTCGAGCACGAGGCCTTCGCCGCCGCCTCGATCGGCCAGGTCCACCGTGCCGAGATGCTCGACGGGCGCCAGGTGGCGGTCAAGATCCAGTACCCCGGGATCGCCGAGGCGCTCGACGCCGACCTGCGCAACGCGGGCACTATCGTCCGCCTCGCCCGCGCCCTCGCCCCCGGGCTCGACGCCAAGGCAATCGCCCACGAGATCCGTGAACGGGTGATGGAGGAGCTCGACTACGAGTACGAGGCGCAGAACCAGCGCTCCTTCGCCCGCGCCTACCGCGACCACCCCTTCATCTACGTGCCAGAAGTGATCACGCGGCTCTCGCGGCGGCGCGTCCTCGTCACCGAGCTCGTCACCGGGCTCGACTTCGAGCAGATCAAGCAACTGCCGCAGGAGGAGCGCAGCCGCTTCGGCGAGATCGTCTTCCGCGGCAACCTCGGCTCGATGTTCAACCTGCAGCACTTCAACGCCGACCCGCACCCCGGCAACTACATCCTGATGGACGACGGCCGCGTCGCCTTCCTCGACTTCGGCATGACCAAGAAGCTCGACCGCGAGCAGATCGTGCTCGAGCAGCGCGCCTTCGATGCCGCCTCGCGCGACGACCCGGAAGGCTTCCGCGAGGCCCTGCACGACCTCGGCTTCATCAAGAATCCCTCCAAGCTCGACGCCGAGCGGCTGATGGACCACATGCACGCGGTCGGCGGCTGGTACGTCGAAGACCGCGAGATCGAGATCACGCCGAAGCGGGTGATGAAGATCATCGAGTCGACCAACGACCCACGCTCGGAGTACTACGACCTGATGCGGCGCGAGTCGATCCCGGCCGACGAGCTGATGGGGAGGCGGATGGAAATCGGCGTCGTCGCCGTGCTCGGACAGCTGCGCGCCCGGCGCAACTGGCACCGGATCATGCGCGAGTGGGTCTACGCCGATCCACCCGCGAGCGAGCTCGGCGAGCAGGAGTGGGAGTACTTCGAGGGAAGAGGCATAAAGCGCGTGCCGGGTCTGGCCGAAAAGCTCTAGGCGAGACGATCGAGTCAACGGAGGAGGAGCGATGAAGAGGATCAAACGCGGGTGGGCACTGACCAAGAAGAGCTGGGGGGTCCTGAACAGCCACCGCGAGCTCGCCCGCTTCCCTCTCTATGGGGCCGTTGCCACGATCCCGCTGGCCTTCGTCTTCCTCGGTCCGGGGCTCTATCTCCTGGAGAAGGACGTCCTCGGCGGCGCGATTCCGCTGCTGGTGATCGGCGTCTACGTGCTCAGCGTGGTCGGCTTCTACTTCAGCGTCGGCCTGGCGGCCGCCGCAGACATGATCTTCCGCGGCGAGGAAGCGACCGTTGCAGACGGGCTCGCCGTCGCCCGCAGCCGCTTCAGTCAGATCTGCGGCTGGGCGGCGGTGTCGACCGCGATCAGCGTGCTGATGGGCGCGCTCGAAAACCAAGGTGGCATCGCCGGGACGATCGCCGCGCGGGTGGTTGGCATGGCCTGGTCGCTGGTCACCTTCCTCGCCGTACCGGTGATCGCGATCGAGGGCACCGGCCCGTTCGAGACGCTGAAACGCTCGGCCAGCCTGTTCAAATCGCGCTGGGGCGCGCAGATCACCGGCAACATCGCGATCGGCGGCGCCATCTTCTTCTTCGGCGTGCTGCCGAGCGCGATCGTCATCGCGGCGGGCGTCCTGGTCTGGGCCTCGGCGAGCTTTGTCGGCGCCCTGCTGGTCGTCATCGGCGCGATCGGCCTCGCCATCTCTCTGTTGGTCAGCAAAGCCCTGAGCGGCATCTTCGGGGTCGCGCTCTACCGCTACACCCTCGACGGCGAGGCGGTCGGCGGCTTCACCAACGAGGAGCTCGAGTCGGCCGTTAAAGCCAAAAAGGGCGGCCGCAACGCCCCGCCGACCGCCACCCCCGGCACCGTTTAACCCGCCGCAAATTCCGGCCAACCCCCCGCCTCCGGGGGGCGAACTTCGCCTCCGGTGCGCCTTTCCCACCCGTGCAGTGGGAAAGGCGCACCGGAAGCTGGGGTCACGCGATCGCCCGGCTGGCAGAGAGGCAGCATGGCGTCGTGTCGCGGCGACAACTCGTCGCGCTTGGGCTCAGCGAGCGGGAGATCGACCTGCGGATGATGTCGGGCGCTCTACATCCGGTCTTCCGGGGGACGTTCGCCGTGGGCCATTGCGCCATCAGCAGACACGGCCGCATGCTCGCCGCCGTTCTTGCATGCGGAGACGGGACGGTGCTCTCGCATGGCAGCGCGGCGGAGCTGCTCGGGCTCTGGGACAAGCAGGCGATTCCCGTCGACGTGACCCCTCCACGACGAGCGGGCCGCAAGATCCCAGACATCCGCTGGCACAACGTCCGTCGCCCCACCTCGGATGAGATCGAGATTCTCAATGGAATCCGTTGTACGAACGTCTCTCGGACGTTGGTTGACATGGCGGGACGAACCGGGTTCACCGCTCTGAGTCGTCTTGTCGAGCAGGCCGCCATCCTGCGTCGGCTCGATATTCCAGAGGTCGATCGCTTCCTCGCCCGCGGTCGTCGACGTGGGTCACGGAACCTGCGAGCGATCCTCGGCCCCTGGCGGACCGACGAAGAACGGAAACCACGGCTGCGGAGCCCGCTGGAGGCAAAGCTCCTGCCCGCACTGATCGCCGCCGGCGTTCCACGCCCCCGGTGCAACGTCAGGCTTCATATCGGCGGCGAGCGCATGGAGATCGACCTTCTCTGGGAGGAACAGCGACTCGCCGTCGGCTTCGATGGCGAGTCGCTG
>JASLJO010000231.1 GCA_030152505.1 Solirubrobacterales bacterium
GAGGTCGTTGTCCGGGTAGACGTAGGGCAACCCCATGTTGTGCCGGTAGGAGAAGGCGGCCAGGGTCGGCACCTTGGCGATCAACCGCACCGCCGCCATGTAGCGCTCTTCGGGGTCCTCGGTGTGCTTCGCGTCCGGATAGAAGGTGGAGAGTGCGCCCACTCCGGCGAGCAACATCCCCATCGGGTGGGCGTCGTAGCGGAACCCCTCGAAGAATTGCTTGAGGTCCTCGTGGACGAAGGTGTGATGGGTGATGTCGAAGGTCCAGCGGTCCAGCTGCGGACCGGTTGGCAGCTCGCCGAAGATCAGCAGGTAGGCGACCTCGAGGAAGCTGGAGCGCTCGCAGAGCTGCTCGATCGGGTAACCGCGGTGTTCGAGGATGCCGGCTTCCCCATCGATGTAGGTGATCGCCGATCGGCACGACGCCGTGTTGGTGAACGCGGGGTCGTAGGACAGCATCCCGAATTCGTCCTCGTCGACCTTGATCTGGCGCAGGTCCATGGCGCGGACCGTGCCATCGGTGATCGGCAACTCATAGGTCTTGCCGGTGCGGTTGTCGGTGACGCTGAGGGAGTCGCCTGCCATCGGGCCGGCATTTTCGCAGCTTGCGCGTTCCGACTGGTTAACGCACGGGCAAGGGCTCGAATTGGGTCATCTCGTGCAGCCTCGCAAAGCGCTCGTCGACCTCCTCGCGGTCGAGCCGCGCGACCCGCTCGGTGCCGAACTCCTCGACGTTGAAGGAGGCGAGCACGGTGCCGTAGCCCATCGCCCTGCGGAGGCAGGCTTCGTCGAGCTCGCCATCGTGGCCGTCGAGATAGCCGATGAAGCCGCCGGCGAAGCTGTCACCGGCGCCGGTCGGATCGCGTACGTCCTCGAGCGGGAAGCCGGGCAGGGCGAAGAAGTGCTCTTCGGTGAAGAGCGCCGCGCCGTACTCGCCCTGCTTGGCGACGATCGCGCGTGGGCCGAGCTTCGTCACCGCGCGGGCGGCGCGGGCCAGGTTCGACTCCCCGGTCAGCTGGCGGATCTCGGCGTCGTTGACGATCAGGCAGTCGACCTCGGCGATCGCCGCCAGCAGCGAGTCCCTGGCAGTGTCGATCCAGAGGTTCATCGAGTCCAGCGCGCTGAAGCGTGGCGCCTCGCACTGGGCCCGGACCTGGCGCTGCAGGTCGGGCTGGATGTTGGCGAGGAAGAGGGTGTCGGCGGCCTTCGCCTCTGCCGAGAGCTTCGGCTCGAACTCGCCGAAGACGCCCAGCCGAGTCTCCTCGGTGTGGGCAACGTTGAGGTCGTACTCGTAGCGGCCGCGCCAGAAGAAGGATTGCCCGCCCGGCACCCGCTCGATGTCGCCGGTCTGCACGCCGTGGCCTTCCAGCACCTCGAACTCGGCCGGCCCGAAGTCGTCCCCGACCGGCCCCACCGGCCGCACCTCGGTGAAGAAGCTGGCGGCGAGCGAGAAGTGGACCGCGGCGCCGCCGAGCATCCGGTCGCGCTCCCCGAACGGGGTCTTTACGGAGTCGAAGGCGATTGAGCCGACAACGGTGAGCGACATGGGCGCAGGGTATAGGGAGTCGGGTGTGCCTCGACGGCGCAACAGCGGGGAGGCGCCGACGAGGCACACCTGACTCCCCTTTCTCCAGGCCGACTATGGTTCTCCGCCGTGAAGGCGATTCAGATTCAGGAGTTCGGGGGGCCGGAGAAGCTGGAGTTGGTGGAGCTTCCCGACCCTGAAACCGGCGAGGGCCAGGTCGTGGTCGAGGTTGCCCGCAGCGGAATCAACTTCGCCGATACGCACGCGACTCGCAACGACTACCTGGCCGAGCAGTCGCTGCCGCTGGTTCCCGGCGGCGAGGTGAGCGGGCGCACGCCGGATGGCAAGCGGGTTGCGGCGCTTCTCGGAGGCGGGGGGTATGCGCAGAAGGTCGTCGTGCCCGAGCAGATGCTCATTCCCGTTCCCGACGGGGTCGATGACGATCAGGCCGCGGCACTCCTGCTGCAGGGTCTGACCGCGATGGCGCTGGTGCGCCGTTGCGCTCGGATCGAGCCTGGCGAAACGCTGCTGGTCGAGGCTGCCGCCGGCGGCACCGGCTCGCTCGCGGTGCAGCTGGGCAAGCGCGCCGGAGCGAAGGTGATCGGCCTCGCTTCCAGCGAGGAGAAGCGTGAGATGGTCACCCGGCTTGGCGCCGATGCGACCGTCGACTCGCGCGCCGACGATCTGAAGGAGGCAATCCTCGCGGCCAACGCCGGCGAGCGAGTCGACGCAGTCCTCCATATGAGCGGTGGGGATGCCTTCGATGCCGAGTTTTCGGCGCTCGCCCCGTTCGGTCGCATGGTCGTCTTCGGCATCGCCTCGCGTGAACAGCGCGACATCTCCACCGCCGCCCTGCTGCGCGGTTCCAAGACCGTGATCGGCTTCTGGCTAGTCCACCTGCTGATGCGACCGGCGGAGGCTGGCCCGCTGATCGGCGAGCTGTTCGAGCTGGTCGCCGCCGGCGAGCTCGAGGTCAGCGTCGGCGAGGTCTACCCGCTCTCGGAGGCGGCGCGCGCTCACGAAGATCTGATCGCCCGCCGCACCAGCGGCAAGCTCCTCCTGGATCCGTCGAAGTGATCCCCTTCAAGGACCTGGGACTTGCGCCGGAGATCCAGCAGGCGCTGGACGAGCTGGGATACGAGGAGCCCAGCCCGATCCAGGAGAAGGCGATCCCGGATCTGCTCGCCGGCCACGACGTGATCGGCCAGGCGCAGACCGGAACCGGCAAGACGGCCGCCTTCGGCCTGCCGCTGCTCGAGTACCTCGACCCCGAGAACTCAGAGACGCAGGCGATCGTCCTCACGCCGACCCGCGAGCTCTGCATCCAGGTGACCCAAGCGATGAGGGCGTACGCCGAGCACCT
>JASLJO010000304.1 GCA_030152505.1 Solirubrobacterales bacterium
AAGATGTTCTCCAGGAGCTTCGCCAGCTCGGCCGTCTCGGGGCTGGAGAGGACCACGACCTGGTCGCAGATCAGCTCGTAGAGCTCGCGGGCACGCTCGGTGCTGGCCTCGGTCAGGCCGCCGACGAGCTTCGGCGTGGTACGCACCGTGTAGTCGGTGCGGCCCGGATCGATCCGCTCCGGTGAGAAGGCGAGGTGGAAGTCGCGGCCCGCCGACATCCCCGACTCCTCGAGGATCGGCACCAGCCGTTCGCGCGTCGTCCCCGGATAGGTGGTCGACTCGAGCACGACGAGCTGGTCCGGTTGCAGCACCTGGGAGAGGCCGGTGGCCGCCTCCAGCAGATAGGTCAGGTCGGGCTCGCGCGAGCTGGTCAACGGAGTCGGCACGCAGATGATCACCGCGTTGCAGGAGGCGAGGTCGGCGTGGCGCGGGGTGGCTCGCAGGCGCTCGCCGAGCGGCTCGAGAACCTCGCTGGGGATGTCCTCGATGTAGCTGCGGCCGGCGTTCAGCGCGTCGATCTTGCGCTGGTCCGCGTCGAGGCCGACCACCTCGTGGCCGGCTTCCGCGAAGGCGACGGCGAGGGGGAGACCAACGTATCCGAGTCCGACGATTCCGATCTTCATGCGCCGCAGTCTAGGTCGGCAGGCGGCCGGGTGACCTTGAATCCGGCGAGTGAGCCTGCTCAGCGCATCGCATCGGCCACGCGCCTGCGGATGCGCTCGGAGCGCAGTGCCCGGGAGCCGCCGCCGACGACCGCGGCGCCGAGCACCCCGCGGCCGAGGGCGCGGGTCTCCAGCCCCGGATCGGATTCGGCCAGGCGATCCTTGTAGGGCTCGTCGCCGCGCAGGAAGGCGTAGCGCTCGAGTCCGTCCTCGAAAGCTCCCTGGACGGTCCGCATCAGCATCAGGAAGCCGATCGAGAAGCGGTCGAAGCGTGGGTCGCGGCCCGACTGGTAGAAGGATTCGGTGGTGCCGAAGCGGAAGCCGTACCAGGCCGCCGCCGGCTCCCCGTCGACCTCCATCGTCCACAAGCGCAGCCAGCCGCGGCGCAGCGCGGCGGCGGCGAAGTCGTGGTGGAAGGCGACGACCGCCGGCCGCTCGAAGGCGCCTTCGCCCTCGCCCCAGCGGGCGCGGTGGAGGCGGATCAGCGTGTCGAGGTCCGCCTCGAGGCGGGCGGGATTTTCGCAGAGGCGAAAGCTCAGCTCATGCTGCTTTTCGAGCTTGCGCGTATTGCGCCGCAGCTTTTCGCGCATGTTGCGGCTGCAGGAGGCGACGAACTCCTCCCAGCTGCGGCCTTCGATCGCCATCTCCGGGCTGGCCTCGCGTTGCAGCACCCGGCCGCCGAGCGCCGGGCCGAGCGCTCCGACGGGCAGGCGCTCGGCGAGGAAGACGTTCCAATCTCCGATGGCGTCCGTGGAGAGTGCCTCGTGCAGAGCCGCCCCCGCCGCCTCGCGGTCCTCGCGGTCGCAGACCGGGCCGAGCGTGTCGCCCGGGCCGTGGCCGATGAAGCGGAGGATGCGCAGCGGCCCGCGCCGGGAGCGACAGAGCGGCAGGATCGCCAGCGGCTCACGCGGATCGCCGCAGCGCAGCAGCAGCAGCTCGCCGCCCTGGCCGAAATGCCGCCACCAGGCGGTCGCCCACTCCCAGGTGGCGAAGATGCTCCCCGAGCGCTCGGCCAGCTCGTTCCATTGATCCTGCCCAGCCTCGAAGCTGGGGATCGGCTCGCAGCTCGGCACGGCGGGAGTGTATGTTCGCGCCGTGATCGAGGTCGAGACCCGGATGCAGACGCTTGCGCAGGTCGCCCTGCGGGCGTTGCCGCTGATGTACGACGAGCGTCTGGGGCTGTTCTCGCAGAAGGCGGTGCCGGTGGGAGGCGGCCTCGAGAACCGCGGCATCAACCCCTATTACTCGGCCGCCTCGATGGTCGGCATACTCGCCCAGCCGGAGGTCTCGCCCGACGCCGTGGTCCCGGTCGGAAGGGCCCTCGACGCCCTGCACCGCGAGTGCGAGAAGGCAGCGGGCGGGCCGTTGCTGGGGACGACCCTGTGGGCGGGCGCGCTCGCGGGCGACTCCCGTTCCCCTGGTCTGGTCGCCCGACTCGACCAGTCGCTGACGATCGCCCAGTTGGAGAGCGCCGCCCTGGGTCAGGTGATCAAGGGGCTGATGGCCGGCGCGGAGGCCTTCCCCGAGGTACGCGACCCGGCGCTGGATCTCGCCGCACGCTGTGCGGCCGAGCTGCTCGAGCGCCACTCGGCCCAGGCGGGGATCTTCCGCGCGATGCCGCGCCGCGTGTCAGGCCTGCGCAGCATGATGGGCGCCCGGATCACGAGCTTTGCCTCGCAGGTCTACCCGCTGCTCGGGCTCAGTGCGCTCTACGCCTTCAAAGGTGAGACGCCACCGCCGGCACTGCGGGCGACGGCCGATTTCCTCGCCCGCTCACAGGGGTCGCTGGGCCAGTGGTGGTGGCTGTATGCACCGAGCACCGCGGCGGTGCTGGAGGGGTACCCGGTCTACTCCGTGCACCAGGACGGGATGGCCTTCATGGGTCTCGTCCCGGTCGAAAAGCTGGGGGAGGGTAGCTACCGCGAGGAGCTGGCGCTGGGGGTCGAGTGGCTGGAGCGCAATGAGCTCTCGACCAACCTGGTCGACGACGAGCCCCCCTTCATCTGCCGCAACATCCAACGCGCCGGCAGCGATGCCGACGCCGCCTTCGGCATCAGCCGCGCCAACTTCTACCGGGTCGTCGCCCGCTCCTTGGCGCGGCGCCCCTCGGGCGACCGCAACACAGCCGATCCGGGCACGCTCGAACCGCTGCGCGAGTGCCGCTCCTACCATCTCGGCTGGCTGCTCTACGCCTACTCTCTGCTGGTCGCCTAGCGGCCCCCGCTACTGGCCAATCGCCATGGAGGTTGGGTCAGGCCCGGACGACTGCTATGTCGTCGAAGCTGGAAAAATCAGAGTCTTGGGTGAGAACCACAGCTCCGTGTTTCATTGCCGTCGCGGCGATCCAGGTGTCGTGACGACGTAGTCGCCGGCCGCGGGAACGCTCGGCGGCCGCGATACGGGCAAAGCAGCTTGCGACCTCCGGGCCGATCGGTAGCAGGGGATAGGTGGATTGCACTCGAGAAAGGGTGGAGAGGCGACGGGCGCGAGCCTCTGAATCGGTTGCGCGTAGCACGCCGAGCTCCAGCTCGGCCACCGTGATCACCGAAACGGCGATCTTCTCGGGGAGATCTCCCAGCTCGCGGCCGGTCTCCTGGGCGATGAAGATCGAGGTGTCGGCGACCGCTTTGCTCAATCGTCGAGCTCGGCGCCGCGGACGTCGGCGAGATCATCGAGCAAGGCGGGGTCGGCAGGTGCCTCGTGCACGATTCGACGCAGCTCAGAGGACGGAACCCAAGGATCACGCTGCTCGATATGGGGAAGGAGGTCGGCGACTGGCCGCCGATTTACGGTGAGCGTCAGTCGTTCGCCGGCTTCCAGCTCGGCGACGACGCTTGAAGTTGAGTTGCGTAGTTCTCGTATGGAGACGTCGCGGGCCATGTGCACGACTGTAGCAGTCGTTGCGACGCAAGCGGTGGCCCTTCGTCCGGGGAATCGAATGTTCCTTCTATTCGACTCGCAGGGTGAACGAAGTTGCGTAGGTGCCGGGCTCGCTGTGGCTGTGGGCGGCGGCGAAGGGGCGTGGGTCGGTGACGCCGTAGGCGGGGGAGTAGAGGCCCTCGACGATCCGCAGCTCGGCGTTCTCGGCGCTGATCGAGAGTCGTAGGTCGCCGAAGCGGGCGACGGCGATGCCGTCGCTGACAATCGCGTCGTCGCAGGGGCCGAGCGGGAAGGTCCAGTCGAGGCGGTGCTCGGCGTCGCTCGTGACGGTGTCGAGGACGCGCAGCTCGCGCCGGACGGGGTCCAACTCCAAGCGGCGCTCGTGCAGGGCCGGTCGGGGCAGCGCCTCGAAGCCGTGGTGGCGGCCGGCGAAGGCCGTTCCCGCCGCACTCGTCTCCCAGGCGAGCGCTTCCGCCCGGCTGCCGTTGCCGAGTGGGAAGCGCGGGTAGGCGGGCAGCTCGTTCTGCTCGGCGCCGTCGACGCGCAGGGCAGCGTGGAAGCCGGTCGAGCGAAAGCGCAGGCGCTCCTCTTCGTCCTCGTAGTAGGTGCCGGTACCGGGGTCCTCGATCAGCGCGGTCCCGCCGCAACAGAGCTCGAAGGAGAGCTGGTCGTTGTGGGCGTGGCCGCCGATCCCGTAGACGCCGGTGTCGCCGCAGCGCACCAGCACGTAGAGGTCGTCGTGGCGCATCGCGTAGTAGCCCCCGGCGGGGAACCGCGCCGAGTTGCCCGCGGGCTCGTACGGACGCCCGGCCTGGCGGAAGAGATGCAGGTGGGAGCGGTAGTCGGTCCCGTATTCGCCCAGTGGCAGGAAGCGCCCGTCGTCGTTGTCGCCGATCTGCGGCGCCAACCCGTCCGCGCGGGTGTAGGCGGCGACGAAGTCGAGCATCTTCTCGAGTCGCTCCCGATAGGAGTCCGACAGCGGCGCGAGCGCCATCGCGTCAGCCGCCTGGGTGCCGCAGATGAACAGTTCGCTGACCAGGCGGTGGTAGGGGATCGAGGCCTCGTGGCCGCAGCCGTCGTCGCGCACCTGATGCTCCATCTCGGCTGCCAGCTCCCGCGTGGCGAAGCCGCCCCAGGCGGCGCCCTCGGGGCCGCCGCTGAAGAGCGCGGCGACGACGGCAAGGCCGGCGATGTCGGAGAGGTAGTGGTTGGTGCGCGCCTCCGCCGTCTCCAGGTTGGCGCGGATGAAGCGCCCGTGCGACAGCAGGCTCGCCGCCGCCCGCTCCGCCCAGGGCTCGCCGCCGGCCTGCTCTCCGCAGAGCGCCAGGGCGGCGATCCAATTTGCGGCGCGGATGGCGACATCCATCGTGCAGGCCCAGTTGACGCCGATCTCGACCGGGTTGGCGTCGATCCAGCTGTCGAGCTGGGCACCGATCTCATCGAGGTAGCGCCGCTCGCCGCTGAGCTCGAAGGCGGCCGCGAGCAGCGGCAGGTGTTGGAAGCGCGAGAGCTCCCAGGGGACCTTGATGTCGGAGTCGTCGAAGTAGAAGCCCTGCAGCAGCAGGCGGTGGCGCAGCGGCCAGCGCCGTCCCGACTTGAAGTCGCGGCTCCAATCGACCTCGGCGCCCAGATCGACCGGGCCCGAGCCGAGCAGGTCGAAGCGGTGGGCGAGGATCGCGTCGGCGCGGCGCAACAGGTCTCGCCGCTCCTCTTCGCCGAGCGTGCCGAGCGAGTTCTCGAAGGCCGCCACGCTCGGCAGCGCATCCAGTGCCGGGCCGCGCAGGGCCTGTTTCAGGCTGAGCCCGCCGAGCGCCGCGGAAAGCTCGGCCGGCTCGACTCGCAGCGGCCGGATGCGCCGGATGCGGTCCATCGCCACGCCCCTGGCACGGGTGGAGATCCGCCGCCAGACGGCGCGCAGCGCCGCCCCGGCGCCGACCTCGCGCAGTCGCCTAAGCCTGCGCCGCAGCATGTTCGTCGACGCCGGGCGGGTTTGCGGCGAGCAGGGTGACGGTCGAGACCTGGCCGATCGTCACCAGCGCCCCGGCGACGGCGATCCCGACCACGCCGAAGAGCTCGGCGGCGATCGCCGCGATGGCGACGTTGAGGACGACCGCCGCGGTGTTGACCCAGGCGAGCGTCGTGTAGCGCTCCTGGGCGATCAGCAGGCTCGAGTTGGGCAGCGTGATCAACTGGGCGAAGGCGGTGATGAGGAGAACCTGGAAGATCGGGATCGAGTCCGGATAGCGGCCGCCGTCGATCAGCGGGATTCCCCAGATGGCGAGGATCGCCGCCAACCCGAGGATCGCAAACGTGGGCGGCGCGGCTTGCTTCGCCCAGCGGCGCATCATCGTGATCTGCGCCTCGTCGGAATCGATCATGTCGCTCTGTGCGGTGCGCACCCGCAGCACCGAGACCATCGCCGGGACCGGTCCCATCACGATCGAGACATAGCGCAGCGCCGCGCCGTAGGCGGCGACCGCGGCGTCGTCGAGCAGCGCCGCGACCAGGAAGAGGTCGAGGTAGGCCCAGCCGGCCGAGGCCATCGAGTAGAGCGTCAGCGCGGCCGACTCGCGGCCGAAGCCGTAGCGCCCCTCCTTGCCACGGCCGGCATGGCGGGTGGCGATGGCGAGCGGCGCGGCGACGACGATCGCCACCAGGCCGACGCAGACCGCGAACCAGAAGCCGATCGCCTCGCCGGAGGAGAGCAGGCCGGCGGTCGCGGCGATGGCGACGATCACCAGGGTGGCGCTGCGCGCCACCTGGATCAGGCCGGCCCGCAGGAAGGAGAGCTGCGCCTGGTAGTGGAAGGCGGCCATTTCGATTGCGGCGCTGCCCAGGGTGAAGGCGGTGCCGATGGCGACGAAGGCAAGCCGTTCGCCGGCATCGTGGCCGACGCCGAGGACGAAGGCGCCGGCGAGGCCGAGGATGCCGGCGGCGATGACCAGGGCGCTGCTGCTGATCAGGGTCGCGTGGAAGGCCGAGGGCTCCTCCTCGCCGCGCGAGACCCGCTCTGCCTCGAGGCGGGTGTAGCGCAGCCGCAGGCCGCCGGTCGCGGCGCTGGCAAGGAACTGGCCGACGTTGAGCAGGAGCACGACGAAGGCGAAGTCCGAGACCGAGAGCGTGCGCAGTAGCAGGACCAGCGTCACCGCGCTCAGGCCCCGTGCCGTCACGTCGAGGACGAAGGTCGAGACGAACCCTCGTTTGAATTTCGACAGCCGCTTCACCGCGGGTAAGTATCGTCCGGCGAGCGGCGCATCATGATTCGCCCCGACGCCACCATGGAGGCAACCGATTCCCAATCAGCGAGGCACGCCGATCGCCGCCTCGCGCTCGTGTCTGGCTACGCGTCGCGGCGACTGACGCCGCGCGGGCAGCGCACGCGGTGGCTGCAGGAGAGCCTTGCCCGTAGCTGGGAGATCGAGCTGTTCGCCTTGCCGGATCAGCCAGACGCGGCAGGGCCGGCAGGGGCCGGCAGTGGCCGGGCGCCCTGGCGGCGGCTGGCGGGGGACGCGGTCCGCAGCCTGCTGCTCGACAAATGGGAGCCGTGGAGCATGCGCCGGCTCGGCCGCTGGCAGCCGGAAGTCGACGCGGGCCTGCTGATCGCCTATCCCTGGTCGCCGGTCACCTACGCCGCGCGGCGCCTGCGGCATGCCGAAATTCCCTACGTGGTCGACGCCGGTGATCCCTGGGTCCTGACCTCGCCGGGGACCGACACCAGATTCCTGGCGAAATCGCGCAGCCGCCGCGCCGAGGATGAGATCTTCGCCGGCGCCGCCGGCGCTGTCCTGACCACCAGGCAGCAGGCCGAGACGATCGCCGGGCTCGCCCCGGACCTGCCGATCCTGGTCCGGCCCAACGGCTACGACCCGCCGCCGTCCGATGCCGGCACCGCGGCAGCATCTAGCGAGCGCGATTCCGGACACCTGCGACTCGTTCATTACGGCATGCTCACCTTCGTCCGGGTCGATGTCGCGGCATTGCTGGAGCGCCTGGTCGCCGGCGGCCGCTGGAAGTCGATCTCCTTTACCCAGTACGGCGACGACCACGCCGGCATGCTGGCGCGGGCGCCCGCCTCGGTGGAGATCGAGCTGCGGGCGCCGCAGCCCTGGGAGGAGGTGCTGGCCGATGCGCATCGCTACGACCTCGCTGTCGTTGTCGGCAACTGGCTCACCGGGCAGCTGCCGAGCAAGGCGGTCCAGTACATGACCCTGCCGATCCCCAGGCTCGGCCTCAGTGAGCGTTCGAGCGACGATGCCCTTGCCGAATACGTCGAGGGCAAGCCGGGCTGGCTGGGATTGGCCAAAGACGACCCCGATGCCGCGCAGCGCGTCTGGGAGCACGTCGAGCACGAGTGGGGGGCGGTCGAGCTGGCGCCCCCGGCTGAGGAGGCCTGGCCCGAGGTGGCCGCCCGGATCGGTGACTTCGTCGCGCACTGCGTGGGCGCCGAAGACACGGGAGCGGCCGCGGTCGCAGGGCGAGCGGGTGTCGGTGGGGGGGACGCGTGATCGCCCGCCTCAGCCACCCGCGCTTCGAGCCGATCTACCTGCTCGCCGGCGTGAGCGCGGTGCTTGCCGGGGCACTGGTGGCGAAAGCGCCCCCCGCCGGGATCGGCCTCGTCGCCCTGGTCTGCGCCGCGGCGCTGGCAATCCGACTCACCCGACTCGGCGTGGTCGAGCTGACCCTGGCGGCGTTGCCCTGGTTGGTCATCTTCGACGGCCTGATGCCCTCGCTGCTGAAAACCTTCGTCGCCACCGCGGCCGCGGCCTCGCTGGTCTGGTTGGCGATGCCCCTTCGCTATCGCCACGCCTTCGGTCCGATCGTCGCCGGTCTCTTCATTGCGGTGCTCTGCGCCAACGTCGTCTTCGCCACCGACTCCGATCAGTTCATCCAGTTCGCCAAGTTCCTGATCTTCCCGGTCGTCTGCCTGGCGGTGCTGAGCGAACGCGTTCAGGAGGAGCTGCCGCGGGCGCGCAACATCATCCTCGCCAGCTGCCTGCTGGCAATGGTCGCCCAGCTCGGCATCGTCTCCGCCGGCCTCGGCCAGACCGGCACCAAGTACGAAATCGGCGAGAAGCTCGGCTTCGGCCGCGGCATCCTGCATGAGATGGCACTGACCTTCGTCGTCATCGCCGCCGCCGGGCTGGTCTCCAGTAAGAAGGTCCTCTATCAGGCGACGTTCTTCGCCCTCGGGGCGGTGCCCGCCTTGCTGACCGGCGTGCGCTCGGCGCTGCTCGCCCTGATCGTCGTCCTGCTGATCTTCGTCCTGCGCTCGCGCCTCGATCGGCGCGCGATCGCAACCCTGCTGGTGATCATCGCCGTGGCGATGGCCAGCGGCGGCATCCAGATCGTGCAGAATCGCTTCAACTCCGAGGCTCAGCAGGAAACCTCGTTCTCCAGCCTGGGCTCCGGGCGCACCGAGATCTGGAGCGCCGCGCTGACCCCCTGGTGGAATGCCGGCCCGCCCCAGTGGCTGTTCGGCACCGGGCTCAGATCGGTGGAAGAGCAGGAGCTGCGCGACCTCGGCAAGGTATTCATCGGGCACTCGGACCTGATCGAGGTCGGCGTCCAGCTCGGCATCGTCGGCCTCTCCCTCTGGGCGCTGCTCTGGTTCGCCCTGTTGCGCTCTCCGCTGGAGAACATCGTGCTGGTGCCGCTGATCGTCTACTCGCTGGTCAACGGCTCGATCGAGTACGTGGCGCCGACCGCACTCGGCCTCGCCTTCGCCGCCGCCTGCCGGCCGCCGCCTGAGCCGCCGCCGCCGCAGACCGCGTCGTGAGCGGCGCCGAGGACTCTCAGATCCAGGTCGCCCAGGTGGGCCTCGACCCCGCCGGCAGAGGCGGCATGGCCGCGGTGATGCGGGACCTGCTCGCCTCCTCCCTGGCCGAGCGCCACCAGCTCGAACCGATCGTCACCTGGCGCGGCTTCCAGCCGGCGGTGCGGCTCTGGGTCTACCTGCGGGCGTTGGCCTCGTTGGCGATCTGGTGCCTGCGTCCGGGCCGGCGAGTGGTCCACATCCACACCGCGGTGCGCGGCAGTCTCTATCGCAAGTCGGTCTGCGTCTTCCTCGTCCGCCTGCTGCGGCGCCCGGTGCTCCTCCAGGTGCACGCCGGGCCAGGTGACATCGAGGCTTTCGCGCAGCGGCTCGGACCGTTGCGCCTGTGGGGCTTCCGGCAGGCGCTCGGCGCCGCCGACCGGGTCACGGCGGTTTCGCTGGAGAGCGCCCGCACGATGGAACGCTGCTTCGGGGCGAGCGGGATCGGCGTCGTCCCCAATGCCGCCCCCGACGTGTCCGCGGCTGACGCCGCCACCACGGGTCAGCGGGTGCTCTTCCTCGGCGGGTTCGCCAATCCGATCAAGGGCGGCGAGGTCTTCGTCGAAACGCTCGAGCGCTGCGCCGGTGAGCTGGGGGAGTTCGTCTTCGAGCTGGGCGGTCCCGGAGATCCGCCGCCTGCCCTCGGTGCGCTCGAGGCGCGGATGCCAAATGTGCGCTGGCTGGGTTGGTTGGACGAGGAGGGCAAGCGCGAGGCCTTCCGCCGCTGTGGCCTCTTCGTTCTGCCCTCACTCTCGGAGGGCCTGCCGGTGGCGCTGCTCGAGGCGATGGCCTGGGGCCGGCCGATCCTCGCCACGCGGGTCGGCGGCGTGCCCGACGTGGTCGCCGACGGGAGTGAGGCGCGGATCGTTTCTCCCGGCGAGCCCGACGTCCTGGCCGCGGCGATCCGAGATCTGCTCGCCGACCCGGACGAGTTACAGCGCCTCGGTAGGGCGGCACGCGAGCGGGCACTGGCGCTCAACGAGGACGAGGTCTGCGGTCGCCTCGATGCCCTCTACCGGGAGCTGGCCCGGTGAGGGCGCCGCTGCGCGGACGCTCGCGCCGCTGCGTCTTCCTCGGTTACCACTCGGTCACCGAGGACGGCCCCCCGTACCTCTCGCTGCGTCCCGAGACGTTCCGCCGCCAGCTCGACCTGCTTCGTGGCGCCGGCTTTCGCAGTGGCACCAGCGCCACTCTGGAGCGAATCGCCGCCGGCGAGAAGCCGGCGCACCGCTACGCCTTCATCACCTTCGACGACGGCTTCCGGGACACGGTGACGACCGCGCTGCCGTTGATGGCCGAGCGCGGCCTCACCGGTCTCGCCTTCGTCCTGCCGGCACATCGCGACACCGGCGCGGCCCTGGATTGGCCCGAGGTCGCCGGTGAGGCCGCGCGGCGGCCGCAGCTGATGCGCTCGATCGACTGGAGCATGCTGGAGACGCTGGTCGACGCGGGCTGGGACGTCGGCAGCCACACGATGTCGCACGCTCGGTTGCCGGAGCTCTCCGATGAGGCCTTGGCCCAGGAGCTGCTCGATTCCCGCCGGCTGCTCGAGGCACGACTCGGCGATTGCCGGCTGCTCGCCTATCCGTTCGGCGACTGGGACGAACGGGTCGCCCGCGCCGCCGCCGCCGCCGGTTACTCGTTTGCGTTCACCCTGCCTTTCGGAGGCCAGTCGGAGGCGACCGCGATGTCGATTCCGCGAGTCACGATCGACGACCGGGACAGCCCCTGGCGCTTCCGGGCGAAGCTCAGCTGGGCCGGTCGGTCGGCACTGTTCTCGCCACTGCGGCCGCTGGTCCGCCGGGCGCTGGGCAAACGACCGCACTCCCACGCCGAGTGATGAGTGCCTTCAGGACGAGCCAGGCGAAGCGGGCGTTGGTGACGACATAGCGCCGGGCCAGGCGGCGCGGCTCCTGCGCCAAGCGGTAGGCCCACTCCAAGCCCGCGCGCTGCAGGACCCGGGGCGCCCGCCGGGTCACCCCCGCGATCACGTCGATCGAGCCCCCGACGCCCATGGCGAAAGGGATGCCGAGCTCCGCACCGCGCTCGCCGAGAAAGTACTCCTTGCGCGGAGAGCTCATCGCCACGAAGAGGATGTCGGCACCGGAGGAGCGGATCTCCTCGCATATCTCCTCCGCCTCCTCATCGGCGTAGTAACCGTCGTGGGAGCCGACCAGCCTGAGTCGCGGATGGCGTTCGCGCAACCGCCGCAGTGCGGTGTCGAGTACGTCCCGGCGTGCGCCCAGCACGTAGACCCCATAGCCCTTGGCGTCGGCGGCCTCCAGCAGTCGCGTCATCAGGTCGATGCCGGCGACTCGTTCGGGCAACCGCGCGCCGAGCAATCGCGCGGCCCAGACGACGCTCTGGCCATCGGCGGTGATCAGCTCGCAGGCGGCGATCATCCGGTGCATCTCGGGGTCGTCGCGCAGGGCGACGAGCTTTGCCGCGTTGACGCTCATGTGCTGCAGGTAGCGGCGCGAGGCGATCGCCGCCTCGCAGCGCGCCAGCGACTGCTCCATCGTGATCACATCGAGCGGGCAACCGAGCACTTCGACCCGGGTTGCGCGTGCGAGGGTTGAGCTCAACTCTGAGCAGGGGCGCGGTCGTCGGTGTTGGTGTCGATCCGCTGCTGCGCACCGGCGGTCTGCTCGGTGAACTCGCCGGTTGCCTGCTGACCCCGGTAGTAGCTGCTGTCGGAGGGGGCCTCGACGCCGTTGACCACGATGCCGAGCACCGGCGCCCCGGTGTTGACGAGCTGGTCGCGGAGCGCTTCGAGCGGCTCTCGTGGACTCTTCTGCAGCCGGACGACGACCACGACGCCGCCGACCTGGCCGAAGAGCGGCACTGCGTCGGCGACGACGGCCGACGGCGGCGTGTCGACGATCACCCGGTCGTACTCGCCCTCGGCCCACTCGAGCAGCTCCCTCATCCGTTTGGACTCGATCAGCTCGGCCGGGTTGGGCGGCAGTGGGCCGGCGGTGAGCAGGTCGACCCCGTGGGTGTTGCGGATCGCGCCTTTGGGCTCGCTGATTCCCGCCAGGACCAGGCTGAGGCCGTCGTGGTCGCCGAGGCCGAGGGCGCGGGCCAGCGTCGGCCGCCGCAGGTCGGCCTCGATGTAGAGGATCTTGGTTCCGGCGCGAGCCTCCGACTGGGCGAGGTTCCAGGCGACGGTCGTCTTGCCGTCCTGCGCCGCGGCTGAGGTGACCAGGATCGACTTGACGGTGCGGTCGACGTTGAAGTAGTGGAGGCTGGCGCGCAGCATGCGGAACGCCTCCCCCTCGGCGCCAGTCGGGGTCAGCTCGGCGCCGGCGCCGAGCTCGGAGATCGCGCGGCTGCGCGGGATCGTGCCGAGCACCGGCAGGCGGAGGAGCTCTTCGATTTCCTCGAGATCGCGCAGGCGGCGGTCGAACTGCTCGCGCGCCAGCGCCAGAGCGATGCCCAGAAGCAGCCCGAGGAAGATGCCGAGGGCGACGTTTCGGGTCGTGCGCGGCGAGGAGGGGGAGTCCGGTTCGATCGCTGGCTGGGCGAGTTCGGCGTTGCCGGTTTGGATCGCCTTCAGCGCGTCCAGTTGCCTGATCTTGCGCTCGAGCACCGAGGCCGAGGTGCCTTCGCGGTCGGCTTCGGGGATTTCCTCCAGCTGGGCTTCGATCGGCGCCTTGGTCGCCTCGATCTTGGACTTCGCTTCGTCACGGCTGAAATCGATGTACTGGCGGGCGAATTCGTTGGCGATTTCCGTCGCCAGCGCGGGATCGGTGGCCGTCGCTTCGATCGCGATCAGTTCCGATTCGCCTTCGGGGGTGACAGAGACGGCGTCGCGCACCTCGGCGGCGCTCAGGTCGGGATCGTCGAGCGCTTTCGCGGTGCGCACCGAGACCGCGTCGGAGGAGACCAGTTTGATGTTGGTCGCCGCCACCCGCTGCGGGTCCTGGTTGGGTTCGAAGCCGAAGAGTTTCGCTTCGAGGCTCTGGCTGCCGAAGAGCAGCGAGGCGGAGGCCGTGTATTCCTTGGTCTGCAGCAGCGAGTAGGCGAGCGCGACGACCGGAACGGTGATCAGGCAGATCGCCAGCAGCAGCAGGTTGCGGCGGACAATCGCCACTGCCCGCTCGAAGGCGGGACGCTCATGATGGGTTTCAGAAGGTTGCAAGCCGACTCGGGGGCTGGGGGAAGAACGGATGATTGTAGGGAGCGCAGACGGAACGGCTGTTGCCGGGGGGTCAGTACGCGCCTCGGCCGGAGACTACGGCAGGCAGGGTCGCTAGCAGAATCTCGATGTCGCGCGCCAGCGACCAGCCGGCGACGTACTGATAGTCGAAGCGGACCATCTCCTGGAAGGGGCTCTGGGAGCGCCCGTAGATCTGCCAGGGGCCGGTCAGGCCGGGGCGCAGCTCGAGCCGGCGCAGGTGCCAGTGCTCTTCGAGCGCATCGGTCTCGGGGAAGATCAGCGGCCGCGGTCCAACCAGGCTCATCTCGCCCTTGAGCACGTTGAAGAGCTGAGGCAGCTCGTCCAGCGAGTAGCGGCGGATGAAGCGACCGACGCGGGTGACGCGCGGGTCCTCGCGGATCTTGAACATCACCCCGTCGCCGGCTTCGTTGAGCGACTCGACATCGTGCTTGCGCCGCTCGGCGTCGATGTACATCGAGCGGAACTTGATCAGCCGGAAGCTGGAGCGACGACGGCCGGCGCGAGGCTGACGGAAGAAGATCGGGCCGCGCGACTCGAGCTTGATCGCAATCGCAATCGCAATCATCAGCGGTGAGAGGAGGGTGATCGCCAGCAGCGAGCCGAAGAAATCGAGTCCGCGCTTGGCTGCCATCGAGATCGAGGTGAGGCTGGCGGTGCCGATCGAGAGCACCGGCAGGCCGCCGACCTGGTCCAGTGACTGGACGCCGTCGAGGAACTCGAAGAGGCGGGGGACGACGTCGATCGCTACGCCGGCGTCGCGGCAGGCGCGGATCGCCTCGAGCAGCTGCTCGTGGCTGACCCGGGAGAAGGCAATGAAGACGCGATCGACCTGCTGCGTCTCGATGATCGTGTCGAGATCCTCGAATCGACCCAACCAGGGAAGGTCCGGCGTGCCGACGTCGTGGACTTCGTCGTCGACCATGCCGACCGGAATCAGGCCGAACTGGCCGTTCTCCTGCAGCTTCTTGACCACCTGCCCGGCGACGACGCCGGAGCCGAGGATCAGGGTGCGCTGGCGCAACTCGGGCGTGCGGTGCAGGCCGGCGCGCACGATCGTCCTCGAGATGCCGGCGAAGGCCGCGATCGAGGCGACCGTGATGAAGGTGAGCACGACCTCCCGGTCGAGCGGCAGCAGCGCGGCGATGCCGAACAGCGGCCAGGTGATCAGCATCAGCGCGACGAAGCTGCGCGGGATCTCCGAGCTGGCCGATGCCCAGGCGGTGAGCTGGTCGCCGCGGTAGAGGCCGATGCTGAAGGCGGCGAGAGGCCAGATCAAACCGGCGAAGAGGATGAAGGAGAGGTTCGCGGGTTGGCTGGGGAGCAGCCCCACCACCGCCAACGCGACGACGCCGGCGGTGAGCGCCGCGAGGATGTCGCCGGCGGCGAGCATCCTGGCGAGGACGGCGCCCCGGTGCCTGGCGCGTCCCCGCGGGCCGGACGTATCCGTTGATGCGGCCTCGACGGGCGCCTCGGTGCTGGTCTGGCTGAAGGTGGAGCTCTCCATGGTTCTCGTGGGTTCGATCAGAGGGACTTGATTGACACAGAAGGACGATAGGGGCGAATCGGGGAAATCTCCATGGCAATGCTTACGTCGGCAGCATGTGAACCACTATGGATGTCGGCAATGGGCCTTGCAGGGGCGGTATCCGCGCAGGGGCGCGGACGGATGTTTGATTACTAATTGAGACACGGCAACGCCGTAATCGATGCGGCGCCGGATGGGACCACCCCTGCACTATCCGGCGGTGACGGAAGCGTAGCTGGTGCCGACGACGATCGCGTCGTGTTCGACGATGCTCGTACCGGTGCTCGACTTGGAGCGGTAGATGCCGGCCTTGAGGTAGGTCTGGGTGGTCTGGATCGTCTGCCCGTAGATCCGGGTCTGCCCGT
>JASLJO010000034.1 GCA_030152505.1 Solirubrobacterales bacterium
AGACCGAGATCGTCGTCAGCGGCACGGTCAGGTCGGTCGACGACGGCAAGGCCGTGATCGACGTGGTCGCCGCGCAGGGCGAGAACCAGACGATCAGGAACGCTGAGGCGGAAGTAGAGCTGTAGGAGTGCCGGGCAACCCTTCCCAAAACGCTCGGCGGGAGCCACGCTTGAGTGTTTTGGGAGGGGTCACCCGGCACTCCTCCTAGACTTCGGAGCATGCTTTCCGAGCGACAGGAGCTGATCCTCCGCCTTGTCGTCGACGCTTACCTCGCGTCGGGAAGGCCCGTGGCCTCGAAGGCGATCGCCGACGATCGTCAGGTCGAGTGGGGGCCGTCGACCGTGCGGGCGGAGCTGGCGGGGTTGGAGGCGGCGGGGTACCTGACCCATCCGCATACGTCGGCGGGGCGGGTTCCGACCGAGGTCGGCTATCGCTACTACGTCGATCGCCTGATCGAGTCGGGGGCGCCGCAGGCGGCCGGGGTCGAGTTGGAGCTCTCGCGGCTGCGGCGCGAGATCGACGCGGCGATGCGTGAGACGACGCTGGCACTGGCCCAGGTGACCGACCTGATGGCGCTGGCGACGGCGCCGGCACCGGCCACGGCGACGATCCACCGGGTCGAGGTGCTGCGGTTGCAGCCGACCAAGGTGATGGCCATCGCCATCGCTTCGACCGGGGCGATCGCCAAGCGCGTCTTCGACTTCGCGGCGCCGGTCGACCCGGGCCTGGTCGAGTGGGCCTCGAGCTACCTGAACGAGTCGCTGTCGGGGATGGGAGTCGGTGCGCGGATGATCGCCAATCGCCTCGCCGACCCCGAGCTCGGGCCGGTCGAGTCGCGCTTCGTCGCCACCCTCGGCCCGGCCTTCACCGAGCTCGAGCAGGAGGCCGGGGACAGCCTCTACATGGAGGGCGCCTCGCGGCTCCTCTCCGATGACCACCGCCGCGATCTGCCCGCCGCCGACCGGCTGATGACGGCGCTCGAGCGCCGTGCAGGCATGCTCGGCATGCTGCGCTCCGCCCTGGAGGAGCGCTCGGTCTTCCTTTGGATCGGCGCTGAGAACCCGCAGCCGGAGCTGCGCTCGGTCAGCGTCGTCGGCGCCAACTACGGACTCGCCCACCGCAACCTCGGCTCGGTGGGCGTGGTCGGGCCACTGCGCATGGACTATGCGACCGCGATCGCCTCGGTGCGCGGCGCGGCCCGCGAGCTGTCGCGCTACTGCGAGTCGGTCTACAGCTGATGCCGGGTGACTACTACGAGATCCTCGGCGTCGGACGTGACGCCAACAAGGCCGAGGTGAAGACGGCTTTCCGCAAGCTCGCCCGCGAGCTGCACCCCGACGTCAACGACCACGATCCCGAGGCGGAGGAGAAGTTCAAGGCGGCGGCGGAAGCCTACGAGGTGCTCTCGGACCCTGAGCGCCGCCACGCCTATGACGCCTATGGTCACGAGGGCCTGCGCGGCGCCGGCGCCGCGCCGGGCGGCTTCGGCTCGGTCGAGGACATATTCCAGGCTTTCTTCGGCGGCAACTTCGGTTTCGAGGTACGGCGCGGGCCGATGCGCGGCCAGGACCTGATCCACCAGGTGGAGATCTCCGCGGTGGAAGCGATGTTGGGAGCGAAGATCAGGGTGCCCAGTCATGAGGGTGAGCGCGAGATCGATCTCCCGCCCGGAACCCAGCCCGGCAGCCAGTTCGCCCTGCGCGGCCACGGCATGCCCGGCGCCAATGGCGGCCCGCCCGGCGACATGGTGATCGCCGTGCAGGTGATCGTGCCCGAGCGGCTCTCCGAGGAGCAGCGCGAGCTGGCCGAGAAGCTCGGGGAGACCCTGGAGCCCCACAACCTGCGTTCGCGGCAAGGCGGCGGCGACAGCTTCTTCAGCCGTATGCGCCGAGCCTTCGGTTGATCCGACTCGCGGTCAGGTGCACGCCGGGCCAGGCGGAGTTCGTCCTGGCCGAGCTGACGGTGCTGGCGCCGAACGGGGTCGAGGAGGAGAGCGGCCCAGGTTATGTCGAGTACGCCATCTACGGCGGCGAGGGCGAGCTGCCCGAGCTGGGCGAGATTGAGGTGGCCGCCGGGGACGGGCTGGTGGAGGTGGTCTCGACCACGGTGCCCGACGACTGGGCCGATCGCTGGCAGGACTTCCACAAGCCGCTGCTGGTGGGTGGGCGACTCTGGCTGCGCCCCTCTTGGGAGGAACCGCGGGCGGGCGCGGTCGACGTCGTCGTCGACCCCGGCCGCGCCTTCGGCACCGGCGCCCACCCGACCACCCGCCTCTGCCTGGAGCTGCTGCTCGAGCTGGAGGAAGCAGGCGAGGCAAGCGGAGCTCTGACCGATCTGGGCACCGGCTCCGGCGTCCTTGCCATCGCCGCAGTGAAGCTGGGCTGGGATCGAGTGTGCGGCTACGATCACGAGCCTGCGTCGATAGAAGCTGCAGAAGCTAATGCAGCGGCGAACGACGTCTCCGCAAGCTTTGAAGACGTCAACTTGCGCGAACGACTCCCAGCGCTTGCGTCTACCGTCGTCGCCAACATGACTACGCCCGTGCTGAAGGCCGTAGCCGCGCAGCTGGCCGAGAGAGAGGGTTGGGGGGAGGCCTCCCGGAGCAACAGCGGGGAGG
>JASLJO010000061.1 GCA_030152505.1 Solirubrobacterales bacterium
CTTTCCTACCTCATCGGTGGGAAAAGCGCACCGGAACGCGGGGGGTTGGGGGCGATGAGGCGCTGGCTACTCCCGGTGCTTGCGCTCGCCGCGCTGGTCGGCCTCTGGCAGGTCGCGGCGAGCAGCGGCCTGCTCGCCAACGTGCTCAACGTCGAAAGCTTTCTCGTCCCCTCCCCCGCCGAAATCGCCTCTTCGCTTTGGGAGAACCGCTCGCTGCTTGCCGAAAACGCCTGGGTGACGCTGCAGGAGATCGGGATTGGCTTCCTAATCGGCCTGGTCATCGGGCTCGGCTTCGGCTTCCTGCTGCGCCCGTTCGAGATGCTGCGGCTGAGCTTCTATCCGTTGATAGTCGGCTCGCAGGCGATCCCGATCATCGTCTTCGCTCCAATCCTGGTCGTCTGGTTCGGCTACGGAATCGGCCCCAAGCTGGCGGTGGTGGCTCTGGTCTGCTTCTTCCCGATCGCCGTGGCCACCGCCGACGGACTGCGCTCCGTTGATCCGGAGGCGGTGAAGATGATGCGTACGCTCGATGCCTCGCGCGGCAGGCTGCTCTGGGCTCTGGAAGCACCAAGCGCTCTTCCGTTCACCTTCAGCGGCGCCAAGATCGCCGTCACCTTCGCGCCGATTGCCGCGGTTTTCGGCGAGTGGGTCGGCGCGGACTCCGGCCTCGGCCATCTGATCCTCCAGGACAACGCGCAGTTGGAGACCGCCCGTGTCTTTGCCGCCGCTTTCCTGCTCTCCGTAATCGCGATCGGTCTCTACGGACTGGTGGCCCTCGCAGAGCGTCGCATCGTCACTTGGCGATAGAAAGCAGGGTGATGAAGCGCCTCCTCCTGCCGGCGATCGCCGCCGTCGTCGCCTTGGTCGCACTCGCCCTCGGCCTGGCGGCCTGCGGCGAGAAGAGCGACAGCACCATCGGAGGGGCGACCGAACCGCTCAGCCTGACGCTCGACTTCTACCCCAACCCCGATCACGCCGGGATCTACATGGCGCAGAAGCTCGGCTACTTCGCCGACGCCGGGCTCGACGTCTCGATCCACACCCCGTCGGACCCCGCGGCACCGATCAAGCTCGTCGCCGCCGGCCAAACCGACCTGGCGATCTCCTATGAGCCGGAGGTCCTACTGGCACGCGAACAGGGCCTCGACGTGATCGCCGTCGGCGCGATCGTCGACCGACCGCTGACCTCGCTGATCTGGCTGAAGAAGTCGGGGATCGGCGGCGTCGGCGGCCTGCGCGGCAAGACGATCGCCACCGCGGGCATCCCCTACCAGGACGCCTACCTGAAGACGATCCTCGCGCGAGCCGGCCTCACGCCCGACGATGTGAACGCGGTCAACGTCGGCTACGGCCTGCTGCCGGCGCTGGTCGGCGGCCGTGCGCAGGCGATGCTGGGGGGATTCAGCAATGTCGAGGGTGTCGACCTGCGCCTGCGCGGCAAGGATCCCGTCGTCACCCCGGTCGACAGGCTCGGCGTGCCCACCTACGACGAGCTCGTCTTGGTCGCCAACCGCAAGAGCCTGGAAGAGGACCCGCAGCGGATCCGCCTCTTCCTCGGCGCCCTGGCGCGCGGCACCGCCGCCGCCGTCAAAAGCCCCGAGGCGACGACCAGGGCGCTGCTCGCCGCCAACTCGGACCTCGACCCCAAGCTGACCCGCGCCGAGGTCGAAGCGACCCTGCCGCTGCTCTCGGAGCGCGGCAGGATGAACCCGGCCGAGTGGAAGGCCTTCATCGCCTGGATGCAGCGCAACGAACTGATCTCCGGCCAGCCGCCGACCGCCGAAGTGCTCAGCGACGAATACCTGGTGGGCCAGATCCCCGACTAGCGGGCAAGGTCTCCGATCAGCTCGAAGCCACCCTCCTGCAGGAGGGTGGTCACCTTCCGAGGCGCCAGCGGACGCGAGAAGAGGTGGCCCTGGGCGTAGTCGCAGCCGAGGCGACGCAGCTCGGAGAGCTGCTCCTCGCTCTCGACCCCCTCGGCGATGGCGTCGAGCGAAAGGGCTCGGGCCATACCGATGACGGCCTCGACGATCGCAGTGCGCTCCTGCTCGAGGCCGAGGCCGTCGACGAAGGAACGGTCGATCTTCAGCGCATCGAAGGGGAAACGGTTGAGGTAGGCGAGCGAGGAGTAACCGGTGCCGAAGTCGTCGAGGACGAGGCGGACGCCGATCTCACTCAGCGCTTCCAGCGTCGCGGTCGCGCTCGCCGACTCTTCGACCAGGACGCTCTCGGTCACCTCGAGCCGCAGGTTGACCGGGTCGAGGCCGGTGCGGGCGAGGATCTCGCGCACCGAGGCGGCCAGGTCGCGGTGTGCCACCTGGCGGGCCGAGAGGTTGACGGCGACGTCGAACGGACGCTGGTCGGGCTGCAACTCGTGCCAGCCGAGCGCCTGGCGACAGGCCGTCTCCTGCACCCAGCGCCCGATCGGCTCGATCAGGCCGCTGTCCTCGGCGATCGAGACGAACTCGCCGGGATCGAGCAGGCCGCGCTCGGGGTGGTTCCAGCGCACCAGTGCCTCCAGCCCGACGATCTCACCGCTGCCCAGGGCGACCACCGGCTGGTAGTGCAGCTCGAGCTCGTCGCGGTCGAGCGCGAAACGCAGCTCGCGCTCGGTTTCCAGGCGGCGCACCGCGCGCGCCCGCATCGCCGCATCGAAGACCTCACAGCGTCCCCTGCCGCGCTCCTTCGCCCGGTACATCGCCGCGTCGGCATCGCGGATCAGCAGCTCGGCGTCAACTGGCTCACGGCCTGTCGAGCGGGCGACGGCGATGCCAATACTGGCGGTGACGAAGTGGTCGGCACCGCCCATCGAGTAGGGCTCCGAGAAGGCCCCCGCGACGCGGTCGGCGATCGCCTGCGCCTCGTCCTCGTCGGCGAGGCGGTCGACGAGGATGCCGAACTCGTCGCCGCCGAAGCGGGCGACGATGTCACCCGGCCGCAGGTGGGCGCGCAGGCGCGGCGCGACCTCGCGCAGCAGTTCGTCGCCGGCGTGGTGGCCGATGCTGTCGTTGATCAACTTGAAGTGATCGAGGTCGAGGAAGAGGATGCCGACGGGCGAGCCGGAGGCGAGGCCGCGGCGCAGCGCGTCGCGCAGCGAGTCGACGAAGCTGAGTCGGTTGGGCAGGCCGGTGAGAGCGTCGTGCAGGACGCGGTGGCGCAGCGCCTCATCGGCGCTGTGGCGCTCGAGCGCGTCCGCCAGCACGTTGGCCGAGGCCTGGACGAAGTGGACGTCCTGCGGGGTGAAGCGGCTCGGCTCGGTGGAGTGGATGTCGAGCACGCCGTAGGGGCGTTCCTTGCCGGCGATCGGCACGGCGAGACTGCTGCGCACGCCCAGCACCCGCAGCGCCGGCGGCATCGAGTAGCGCCGCTCGCTCGACCAGTCGTCGACGATCACGTGCAGGCCCGACTCCAGCGCCGCGCCCGCATGCGAGTCGCGAGCGGCCGAGGCACGGCGCTCCGCTCTGCCGCCGCGCTCCTCCAGACCGGCGCGGAGGTGGAGGCGGCGGCCCTCTCGCCCGGCCTCCCATACGCAGGCCGTCTCGACCCCGTCGATCTCGGTCATCAATGGCACCGCCTCCTTGGCGAGCCGCGCCGGGTCACCGTCCTGCAGCGCGTAACGGCCGAGCCGCGCGACCGCGGCCTGCTGGGCCGCCGCCCGGTGAAGCTCCTGCTCGGCGTGCTTGCGCTCGGTGATGTCGTACAGGACGCCGTGCCAGACCGGCGTCCCCTCTCCGTCGGGCTCGAGCACAGCCTCGTCGAGGATCCAGACGGTGGCCCCCTCACGGGTGATCATCCGGTAGTCGACCGGAGGAGCGCCGCCCTCGGCGACCACCTTGCGCGTCTCCTGCTCGAGCGCGCGGTCGCGGTCATCGGGGTGCAACCGCTCTGCCCAGAGGCCGGGGTCGGCCATCCACTCCTCAGGCGAGTAGCCGAGGATCTCCTCGATCTGCGGGCTCACGTAGCGCCAGCGCCCGCGCTCTCCGAGCTCGCAGGAGTAGACGATCGCCGGCAGGCGCTCGACCAGTCGGCGGTAGTCCTCACCGGCGGAGGAGATCTCATCGAGGAACTCGGTTACGCGCTCCTCGGGCCAGCCGTCGCCACCGCGTCCCGCAGAGTCCATGCGGGCCTATCGGCAACGCCTCTCGTTCCTTTATTTGTACATGCCGACGGTCCACAATCCGGCCAGGCCGCGAAAAGGTGCATACGGCGCGTAGAACTCCTCGACCTCCTCGACGGTGGCGCGGCGGCCGAGCTGGGCGAGGCGGCCGACGAGCTTGAGGTAGATCAGGTCGCCGGCCGGCAGGGAATCGGGGTCGCCGCGGCCGAAGAGGCCGAGGCACTGCACGGTCCAGGGCCCGATCTCCGGCACGGCGAGCAGTCGCCGGTCGCCGTCGGGCCGGGATGGATCGCAGCGACCGGCGGCGATTTCACGGGCGGCCGCGCGCAAGGCGATCGAGCGCGCCGGCGAGAGGTCCATCGAGGTCAGTTCCGCCGGTGCCCGGCCGGCGATGGTCGCCGCCCCGGGCACATCGCGCAGGGCGTGGTCGAGGTTTGATCGGCTATCCGGTTCAAACCTCGACCACGGTGCGGGGGTCTCTCGGCCCAGCCGCACCCCCCAGCGACCGACGATGCGACGCTGGATGCGCGCGGCCCGCTCGCTCTCGATCAGCTGCTTGACCACCGCCCAGGCCAGCGCCTCCCAGGCCCAGGGCCGGCGGCGCGGGCGCAGCCAAGGACGCCGGCGCAGCGGCGGACCCAGCAGCGGGTCGCCGCGGAAGCGCCGATAGAACCCGCTGAGGTCATCGTCGACCCCGAGGGCGAAGCGCATCCGCTCGATCGCCGGCCGCAGCTCCTCCGGCCCGGCGGGGCGGCTGTCCAGCGGCGGAAGGGAGCGCGGCGCACTCAGCGCCGCCGGCGCGACCGGCTCGGCTCGAAAGGCGACCCGGCCGCGGCCCGGTTCCCAGGCGCGGACCAGCACCGGGCTCTCCCCCACCCGCAGCAGCCGCGAGAGCACGCCGTCGCGGACGGACATCGTCCGGTCCTCGCTGCTGTAGGCGGGCAGGCGGAAGGGGGAGGGCGGCGTGACCTCGACTTCGTGACTCTTCACTTGCCGAGCAGGTGCACGTCGACCAGAAAGGACCTGCTCGCCACGACCTTCGGCTGGTCCTTGCGGCGCGGCAGCAGACGACCCCGCGACCCCTTCGCGGCCGAACCCACGGCACGCGCCACCGCCACCGTCGCCGCCCCGGCCAGAACCCCGCCGACTGCCGCGATCACAGCGGTGCGCGCATCGCCCCTGAGGGCAAGCGCACCGGGCGGCTCCTGCTCCAGGACCCGGACTCGAACCGGCTCGAGCTCGAACTCACTCACCGGCTCGACCTTAGCGATGCGACCAGCGCGATCCGATCGGGAAACCGGAAACTGCGCCTTTAAGAGGGCTGGATCGCCTTCTCGTAGAGACGGTAGCGCTTGACGATCTCGGCGCTCATCGCTTCCAGCCCGCGGTTCATCGCCTCGTTGGTCTCGAGGATCCAGCCGGCCTCGCCGCGCTTCTGGCGCACCCGTTCCGCCGTGTTGAAGTGCTCGACGTAGAGCGAGGCCGCGACGCCGGTGTGCTGGTGCTCGGGCCTGACGCCGAGGAAACCGATGCGGACCTGATCGCAGATGCGATTGCGGTTGAGGAAATACCACCAGCCGAGCGGCAGCAACTGCCCCTTCATCTTCTTCAGCACCTGGTTGAGGTCGATCAGCGTGATCGCCACGGCAATCGTCTCGCCGTCCTTCTCGGCGACCATGAACCATTCGCGCGAGAAGACCAGTTGCATGTCGATCGCGTACGCGTCGAGGTCCTCCTTGGAGTAGGGGACGAAGCCCCAGTTGTCCGCCCAGGCGACGTTGTAGATCTCGGCGAAACCGTCCAGCTCGCGCCGCAGCCGTCGTCGTGACATCTTGCGGATCGTCACCCCATGCTCGCCGCGGGCGCGCTGATCGAGCTCGGACAGGATCGGCAGCATGTCCTCGCGGTCGGCGATCTCCAACGCCCAGGAGTAGAGGTCCATCGCCTTCTCCAGCCCGGCCTCCTCGCAGAGACGCTGGTAGTAGCGCGGGTGCCAGGGCTGGCGCAGCATCGGCTCGCGCTCGAAGCCCTCGATCAGGACGCCGCTCTCCTCGTTCACCGAGAAGTCCATCGGCCCGACCATGCGCTCGCAGCCGCGCTCGCGCAGCCAGCCCTCGGCCGTCGCCAGCAGCGCCGCCATCGCCTCCTCGTCGTCCTCCAGCTCGAGGAAGCCGAACATCCCCCAGCGACTGTCGTGAAACTCGTTGAAGGCGTGGTCGATCTGCGCGGTGACGCGGCCGACCACGCGATCGCCGCGCCAGGCGAGAAAGTACTCCGCCTCGCCGTGCTTGAAGTAGGGATTGAGGCGGCGGTTGAGGAAGAGTCGCCGCTCCAGCTTCAGCGGCGGCACCCACGGGGTTCCGGCGTGCAGTCGATAGGGGAGGTCGACGAAGCGCTTCAGCTCGCGCCGCGAGCGCACCGGGCGGATTTCGAGCTTTACCACGGGCGCTGAACCTACACTTACCCAATGAGCGAAGTGACTGAGGCCTCCGTCGACGTATTCGAGAAGACCCGCGGCCACGAGCGGCGGGAGCAGCTCGAAGCGGCAAGGCAGCACGACCTGCTGCCCTACTTTCGCCTGATCGAGTCCGAGGCCGGGCCGATCATGGAGGTGGAGGGACACGAGGTGGTGATGCTGGGCTCCAACAACTACCTCGGCCTGACCGGCGACGAGCGGGTCAGGCGCGGCGCCCGCGAGGCGCTGGACGCCTACGGGACCGCGCTGACCGGCTCGCGCTTCATGAACGGCACCACGCCGCTGCACGTAGAGCTCGAGAAAGAGCTGGCGGAGTGGATGCGGACCGAGGACGCCATCGCCTACACGACCGGCTACCAGGCCAACGTCGGCTGCATCGGCGCGATCCTCGAGCCGGGCGACACGGTGATCTGCGACGCCGGCGACCACGCCTCGATCCTCGATGGCTGCAAGTTGTCGGGGGCGAAGCTGCGCCCCTTCCGCCACAACCGCATGGACAAGCTGGAGAAGATGCTGCAGCGGGCGGGCGAGGACGGAGGCGGCGTGCTGGTCATCGTCGATGGCGTCTTCTCGATGGAGGGTGACGTCTGCGACCTGCCCCGCATCGTCGAGCTCTGCGCCGGCCACGGGGCGCGGCTGATGGTCGACGAGGCCCATGGCGCCGGCGTGCTGGGCGCGCGCGGCGCCGGCGCCTGCGAGCTCTTCGGCCTCGAGGACGAGGTCGACCTGCGGATGGGCACCTTCTCCAAGAGCCTCGCCTCCTGCGGTGGCTTCATCGCCGGCCCCGCCGAGGTGATCGAGTACCTGCGGATCTCATCGCGCTCGTTCATCTTCAGCGCCTCGGCGGTGCCGGCGGCGGTCGGTGCGGCGCTGGCGGCGCTGCGGGTGATCCGCTCCGAGGGCCCGGGCCTCTTCGAGGCGCTGTTGGGCAACGCCGCCTACCTGCGTGAAGGCCTGCGCGACCTCGGCCTGAAGGTCGTCGAGCCGGGCACCCTGCCCGACGGCAGCGTCGCCACCACGCCGGTCGTGCCGGTGATGGTCGGCGACGACTGGCAGGCGGTCCTGCTCTGGAAGGCGCTCTTCGAGGCCGGCGTCTACACCAACGTGGCGATACACCCAGCGGTGCCCCCGGGTGGCGCGCTGCTGCGGACGAGCCTGATGGCGACCCATGCGCGCGAGCACCTCGACCGAGCGCTGGAGACGATCTCCCGCACCATTGAGGACTTTCCTGAGCTTCCACGTACGTGAGCGGCTATCCATCCCCCTGCGGGGGTAGTTTCGGCCTTGTCCATTTCGAGACGAGGCGGGCTCGGCGAGAAAAAGATGCTCTTAGCGACCGGGGCGTGGACGCTTCGCTGAATCCGGGTTGACGCTCGCCGCCCCAACCGCGTAGCTTGCCCACCTCGCCGCGAATCCGGGTCAGGAGGACGCGGCGGCAGTTCGACTCAACCGGACGGGCAGCAGCCGGCCGGCGCAGAAACCAGTCAACGAACCCCTACAGGGAGGAGTCCCCCAGTGGAAGCTGTATCGATCGCCCCTGCCCCGATGAGTCCGACCGCGGACCAGACACCCCAGCACATGCAGGCGCTGGCCCGTGCCAATCGAGTGCGACTCGCCAGAGCAGAGCTGAAGCGATCGATCGGGCGGGGCGAGATCGATGTCTCCGAGGTGATCCGCGACACCCCTTGGGAGACCGAGAGCATGACCCTGGCGGAGCTGCTGACCAGCCAGCGCCGTTGGGGCCGCACCCGTGCCCGCAAGCTCCTCCAGGCCCTCGCCCTGAGCGAGAACAAGCGCATCGGCACCCTGACGCCGCGCCAGCGTGCCCTGCTGGCCTCGGCGCTGAGCCCACGCGCCAGGGACACCATCTTGGTCTAAGGGGGCAGCTATCCCCTCAGACCGCCGGCTTTGAACGACAAGCCCCCCGAGGCCTTCTGGAAGGCGCGTCGCAGGGCTATGAAAGAAGCGAGGAAGGCTGCGGCGCCGGCGGCCAGGCAGACGGCGAGGATCAGGCCGGCGAGGTAGAAGAGACCGCCGGTCACGAGGACGAATACGACGCCGGCGAGCAGGGTGGTGTGGGAGCGGTAGCCGGCGAAATGCTCGCGGGCGGAGACCTCCAGCCCCCCCAGGGCGGCGAGGACGACGCCGACACCGATCGCGGTCGGGCTCTGGCCGACGATGCCGACGACGAGGGTGACGATGCCGGCGAGGACGGTGAGCTCGGCAAGGGGGAAAGAACCCCAGGGCGCCGGCGGGCGCTCATCGGCGGTCCGCCTTCGCCGGGGCCCCTGTTTCGCTTCGGACTCGCGCTTGGACCGGGTCTTATTGCTCAACGGCCGCAAGCCGCCCGGCTAATGGGCATCCAGAGGAGACCTTGACCCGCCACCAGCCCATCAACATGCCCAGCGGGCCGAGGCGGGGGCGCGAGTGCCAGGTGCCGCAGCCAGGTTCGCCGACGTCGGCGCGGCTGATCCGCAGCCACTTGTGCTCGGACGGCGCGTCGAGCATCCGCTCGAGCAGCTCGCGGTTGCGGGTCTCGAGCTCCGTCCGCTCTCTCAGCCGGATCCTAGCCTCGGCGATTCGATCGGCGAGCGAGTCACGGATCGCCTCGAGATCGCCCAGCCCCAGCGCCCGCGGCTCAGCGGAGACCGCGGCAACCGCGGCGTCGACCTCGACCCGTGGGAAGGCCTCGGCGAAGAGCGACGCGAGCTGCGCTTCGAGCCGCCCGATCTGGCGTCGCAGCTCGGTCCTGGCAAGCCGCTCATCGCCCCCCAGGCGAAGCGCGGTGCAAGCGTCTCGTTCGAGCAGATCCGGCATAGACCAGCTACGAGTGTAAATCACGTCACCGACCCAGATCGCAAGCCCTGCGTTAAGCCGCCGAAACGGTCGCCGCGACCATCCAAACGGCCTCGTCGACCGCGATCTGGGGGATGCCGTCCACCTGGATGGCGGCAATGGCGATGCGACGGGTACCGCGGCTGACCGTGCGGCTCCCGCCGGTGGCGCCGAAGAGGAGGCCCGCCGGGGCGCGCTCGTCGGCGATCACCAGGGTGCCGTGGGAGAGCTCCCCGGGACGGCCCTCGAGCGACTCGCCGGGGGCTGAGTCGCGGATGCAGAGCCGGCCTTCGAGCTTTTCGGCGTCAAAGGACCGCAGCGCGACTCCGGTCTCGATCGTGGCGATCGTCAGCGCGTCGGCGGGCAGGCCACGGGTCTTGAAGCCGCCGTCCTGGAGACGATCGAGGGCGAGCTGCTCGACCGGCGTGTGGGTGCGGTCGGGGTCGAGACCGATCTGCCGGAAGAAGACGCGATAGGCCCACGGGATGGGCCGTTCGCGCATGTGGATCGCGTGGGCACCATAGAAACGATCTGAGGCCTCGCGCAGGCGACGGTCGACCGGCTCGGGGCTGCGGCCGGGGCGACCGTCGACCTCGATCCAGGAGATGCCGAGACCGGGGAACTCGGCGGCGACGTGCGGCGCGACCCAGCCAAGCGTCGGAACGGGCTCCCAGTCGAGCTTCGACTCGGGCGTGCCGGCGTTCATCTCCGCGCCCCCGCCGCCGTGCGGCTCGCCCGCAGCAATCCGTCGATCCGTTCGCTCAACACTCCGGCGTCGAGGTTGCCAATCCCGGCGTCCTCCAGCGTCCCCCCGGGATAGACGTAGGCGAAGGTTGGACAACCGCCCACGTGGTAGAGGCCGGCGACCGCACCGTCGCGGTCATAGCCGACCGGCATCTTCCAGCCGCGCTGCCGGATCAGCTCACGGACCGTGTCGCGGTCGTCGCGAATGTCGACCGAGAGGAAGTTCACGCGTCCACGGTAGCGCGGGTAGATCCGGCTGACGACATCCTGCTGGTCGACGCAGTCGCCCCCCTTGCTGAACCAGAAGGAGATCAGCAGCGGTCGATCGAACAGATCGCAGACCCGGATCGCTTCGGCGGTGCGAATCTCGCAGGCGGGCACACGACGCTCACCGGCCGGACAGGGCACTTCCCCCACCGAGCAATCGTCCTGGGCCACGTTGGCGTCCCCTTCCAGGTCCCCGGCGGCATTCGGCACGGCGAACTCCGGCAGCGGCCAGCGCGGCGGCTGCCTGTCGAGGCCCAGCGTGTCCCCCCCACCCCGCCCCCCCAGGATGAGCCCCACGGCGCCCTATGCGAAGAAGATCAGCCCCAC
>JASLJO010000062.1 GCA_030152505.1 Solirubrobacterales bacterium
GTGCCATTTCCGGATCCCGGCTCGTTCTGCGCAGGCGCAAGCTGCTCGCCTGGCCAAGTTGGGACCCTTCCGGCAATCGGCTGGCCTTCACCCTCTCCGATGTCGTCGAAAACGGCTATTCAAGCCCGGAACAGGGCGACAAGGTGATGGCGATCAACACCGACGGGACCTGCCTGACTCGGGTCTTCACCGACCCCGAGCTGACCCTTTACGGCAGCGCCTGGCAGCCTGGGATCGAGCGCGAGGCGGGGCCGATTGACTGTTAGGCGATCACGCCGCTGACGCGATCGACGAGGCGGCGGTGAAGGTCGACGTTGGCCTGTCGGTCGGTCTGGATCTCGATCAGGCCGGTTCCGGCGGCGAGGGCTTCGGGAAGCTCGTCGAGGGACTCCAGCTTGCGGTGGGGGAGGTCGAAGAGCGCGGCCGCCTTGGCTACTTCGACGCCGCGGGGGGTGCCGAGCAGGGCCTCGAACTCGGCATGGTCGAGGGCCTGCTCCTGGGGGAGGAAGTGGAAGATGCCGCCGCCGTCGTTGTCGATGACGACGATGCGGACCGGGGTGGAGCCGTCGCGCAGGGCGGCGAGGCCGCCGATGTCGTGGAGCAGGCCGAGGTCGCCGGTGACGATCGTGGTCGGCCTGCCGGTCGCGTGGGCGGCGCCGATGCCGGAGGAGATCAGCCCGTCGATGCCGTTGGCGCCGCGGTTGCTGAGGAAGGTCACGTCGGCCTCGGTGGAGGGCAGAAAGGTCTCCTGGTCGCGGATCGGCATGCTTGAGGCGGTGTAGACAAGCTCGCCGTCACCATGGGCGGCGCCGAGGGCGAGCTGTAGCCCCGGCTCGGTGATGGCGCTCGCCTCGCCCAGATCGGCCTCAATGACCTCACGGGCAGCTCGCTCCGCCTGCAGCCACATCGCCGGTGACGGGCGATCCTCGCCGAGGCGGGCGGCCCAGCCGGCGGCAAGCTCGGTGGGGTCGGCGCGCAGCAGTGCGGCCGCGCGGCGGGTCGGCTCGTTCCAGTCGCCGAGCGGGTCGACGACGATCTGATCGGCGCCGGACCCGGCCAGCCAGGAGCGCAGCGGCTTGCTCGTCGGCATCTCGCCGAAGCGCAGGACCAGGTCGGGCGAGGCCGTCTCACGGAAGCGCTCGTCGCGCAGCAGCAGGTCGTAGGCGGTGACGACGTGCGAGCGGTCGTGCGGCCCGCAGCGAATCTGCGAGGTCGGCTCGGCGAGGACAGGGTAGCCGGCGACGCGAGCCAGATGGGCGAGCGGTTCGCGCAGCTCCGGATCGAGCTGGCGACCGGCGACGATCACGCCGATCTCGGCCTCGGCGATGTGACCGGCGACCTCGTCGAGCAGGAACTGCGAGGGCTCCTCGTCGATCGGCGTGACCGCGGTCAGCGGGCGCGTGTCGCGGCCATTCAGCGCCAGCGGGTCGCTCGCGGTCACGGCGTCCTCCTCCACCAACGGGGCGAGCGGCTCGCGGAAGGGGAAGTTGAGGTGGACCGGCCCGGGCCGGGTGTCGCCTCGCGCCGTGGCGAAGGCGCGACAGGCGGTCGCGCGGTAGTGCAGCAGCCCGTCGTCGTCTGCCGTGTGCGTGCCGACCTCGCAGAACCAGCGCACCGAATCGCCGTAGAGCTTCAGCTGGTCGATCGCCTGCCCTGCGCCGATGCCGCGCAGCTCCGGCGGTCGGTCCGCCGTCAGGACGAGCAGCGGCACCGCAGAGTGGTCGGCCTCGCAGACCGCCGGGTGGTAGTTGGCGGCAGCGGTCCCCGACGTGCAGAGGATCGCCACCGGCGCGCCGCTCGCCTGCGCCGCGCCCAGAGCGAAGAATGCGGCGGAGCGCTCGTCGACGATCACGGTCGTCTCGATCTCCGGCTGTCGCCAGAGGGCGACGGCGAGGGGGGTGGAGCGCGAGCCTGGGGAGAGGATGGCGTATCGCAGTCCGCAACGCGCCAGCTCCTCGACGAAGGCCGAGGCGAGAGCGGTATTGGCGTTGGTCGGGTCCATCGCCCGAGAACCTAGCCCAGCAGCGCCGGATGAAGGATCGAGTCCCCTATGAGGGCTTCAATCCTTCATCTTCCGTCGAGGCAGTGGAAAGTCAGCGCGTCCTCGTCGATCTCGACGCCGAGACCAGGCCCATCGGGCGGGTGCAGCATGTCACCGCGCAGCTCGCACTCGACCGCGGCGACGGTCGAGGCAAAGAGGCGTTGGGTGGCGAGACCGTGGGCGAGGCTCTCGCCAGGGAAGCGGCCGAGCTCCCCCAGCGACTGCGCGACCTGCAATCCAGCGGCGATGCCGACCGGCCCGTCGAGTGCGCTGGTCACGTAGGCGGGAAGCACCTCGGCGATCTCCAGCGCCTCCTCGGGCCCCCCGACCTTGGAGAGCTTGATGCCGGTGAGGGCGAAGGCGCCAGAGCCGGCGATCCGTTCGGCATCGGAGCGAGTTTCGACACTCTCGTCCGCGGCCAACGGAATCGTCGTAGAGAAGGCGAGCTCGACGGCCTCCTCCGACGTCGCCACCGGCTGCTCGGCCAGCTCGACCTCATAGGGCTCGATCTCGGCCAGAGTCCGCTTTGCGGTCTCCAGGTCCCAGACGCCGTTCGCGTCGACTCGGATGCGTGCCCGCGGCCCCAGCGCCTCCCGCACCGCGCGCACCTGGGCGGCATCGTCCCCGGCACCGAGCTTCAGCTTGAAGGTCGAGAAGCCCTCGCCTGCCCAGCGTTCGGCGGCGGCGATGACCTCGGCCGGGTTTCCGGCGGTCAGGGTCGCGTTGCAGCGAACCGGCTGCCCCGGCTGTTGCGACTCCACTTCCTCCGCCGCGGCTCGCCTGCCGCGCAGGTCGAGCAGCGCGGTCAGCGCCGCACAGCGAGCGGGCGCGGAGAGCGATGCCACTCCGCCGCGCAGGCTGGCCTCGTCGAGCGTCTCGCGTGCTTTGAGGGCTTCCAGCTCCCCGACCACCTGTGCCAGCGGAGCGCCCCCGCGCAGCGAGAGGGGCACAGCTTCGCCGAGCCCGACCAGACCGTCCTCGGCGCACAGTCGCAGCAGCACCATCTCGCGCTCTGCGAGCGTCCCGGTCGCGGTCACGTAGGGCTCGCGGAACGGCAGCGCGTATGGGATCACCTCGACGGACGCGATGCGCACCCCGACAGCATCCCGCACGAATCCGCATTTGTGTGCGCTGGATGCGCCCAGATGCAGATTCGTCTCAGGCGGCGATCAGCAGGCCGACCGAGACCAGCAGGCTGAAGGCGCCGAGCAATGCGCCGGTACCGGCCAGGGCGGCATTGAGCGAGGGACCGTCGGTGCGGTTGCTCATCGTGCGCAGGGGGCCGATCGCCATCGGCAGCGAGAGGAAGGCCACCAGGGGGAGCGCACTCGCTTCGCCGGCGAACAGGGCGATCGGCAGGACGACAAACGCTCCCAGGACCAGCAGTCGATAGAGGATCACCGCATTGCGGCGGCCCATCCGCACCGCGAGCGTGTTCTTTCCGGCGCGACGGTCGGTCTCGACGTCGCGCACGTTGTTGACGACGAGGATCGCGGTGGCGAGGAAGCCGACCGCGATCGAGAGACCAAGCGGAAGCGCGTCGAGTCGCTCGACCTGGACGTAGTAGGAGCCGTTGACGGCGACCAGACCGAAGAAGAGGAAGACGAAGACCTCGCCGAGGCCCGCATAGCCGTAGGGGCGGGGGCCGCCGGTGTAGAGGACGCCGGCGGCGATCGAGAGTGCGCCGATCAGGAGGATCACCCATCCCGCCACCGCGGTCAGGTAGATCCCACAGGCGACCGCGACGCCGAAGGCGACCCAGGTGGCGGTCAGCACCCGTTGTGGCGTCACCAAGCCGGCCGAGGTGACCCGCACCGGCCCCAGCCTGTCGACCGTGTCGGCGCCTCGCTTGGCGTCGGAGTAGTCGTTGGCGAGGTTGGTGCCTATCTGGATGAAGATCGAGCCGAGCAGAGCGGCGAGGAACGCTCCGACCCTTGGCAGGTCCCCAGCCGATTCGACCGCCGCCGCCGTGCCGACCAGGACCGGCGCAATCGCCGCCGGCAGCGTCCGCGGCCGCGCTGCCATCAGCCAGATTCTCATGGCCGCCGCGGGAACCGGGAGAAGTCGGGCTGGCGCTTCTGCTTGAACGCCTCGCGCCCCTCAGCCGCCTCATCGCTGCCGTAGAAGAGCAGGTTGGCGTCGTGGGCCAGTTGCTGGATGCCAGCGTAGCCGTCCTCGTGCGCGTTGAAGCTGGCCTTGACCAAGCGCAGCGCGAAAGGGGAGAGGGCGAGCATCTCCCGGCACCAGGCCACCGTCTCGGCCTCGAGCCGGTCGAGCGGGAAGACCGCGTTGACCAGCCCCATCTCCAGCGCCTCCTCGGCGTCGTACTGGCGGCAGAGCAGCCAGAACTCCTTGGCCTTCTTGGTGCCGACGAGGTCACGCAGCAGCGAGGCGCCAAAGCCGCCATCCCAGGAGCCCACCCGCGGTCCGGTCTGGCCGAAGACCGCGTTGTCGGCGGCGATCGTCAGGTCGCAGCAGACGTGCAGGATGTGCCCGCCGCCGATCGCGTAGCCGGCCACCATCGCCACCACCGGCTTGGGCAGGCGGCGCATCTGGATCTGCAGGTCGGTGACGTGGAAGCGCCCAATGGAAGCGCCCTCGGGGACGTAGCCGGTGTCGCCGCGAACGGCCTGGTCGCCGCCCGAGCAGAAGGCCCTGTTGCCCTCGCCGGTGAGGATGACCACACCCACCTCGGCGTCCTCTCGAGCCAGCTCCAGCGCGGCCGAGACGTCGATCAGCGTCTGGGGGCGGAAGGCGTTGAGCACCTCCGGCCGGTCGATCGTGATCTTGGCGATCCCGTCGGCCTTCTCGTAGCGGATGTCGTCGTACTCACCGGCGCTCTCCCATGCGATCGGCGCGTAGAGATCCTCATCGGGCGGTGCTTGCTTGTGACGTTTGGGCATGATGGGCACGATATCCGGACGATGAAGCTCGACGACTGGCTCGCCCAGAGATCTCAAAGCTGTCCAGACCGCACCGCCCTGATCGCAGACGGCTCGGAGGTCAGCTACGCCGAGCTGGAGGCCGAGGCGACCTGGGTGGCGCGGCGGCTGGAGGCGCACGGCGTGCGCCGCGGCTCGCTCGCGGCGCTGACCATGGAGCCGCGCCGCGAGCAGGTCGTCCTCGTCCACGCGCTTATGAAGGTCGGCGCGGTGCTGCTGCCGCTGAGCCCGCGGCTGACGGCCGAGGAGCGCGCCGCGGTGATCGCCGCCGAGGAGCCCACCGTCGACCTCAGCGACCCCGGCGAGCTGACTCAGACGGAGGCCGACCTGCCCTTGCTCGGTGAGCACGACATGGACGCCCCCTGCTGTCGGGTGCTCACCAGCGGCAGCACCGGCTCGCCCGACCCGGTCGAGCTCACCTACGGCAACTTCCTCTGGAGCGCGGTCGGCTCGGGCTTCAACATCGGCGTCGAGCCGACCGACCGCTGGCTCTGCTGTCTGCCACTCAGCCACATCTCCGGTCTCAGCATCGTCATGCGCTCGGTCATCTACGGAACCACCGTGGCCCTCCACGATGGCTTCGACGTCGACCGCGTGGTGGCCGCCCTGCGTGAGGACGAGATCACCGTCCTCTCGCTGGTGACGACTCAGCTGATGCGACTGCTCGAGGCCGGCGCCGACCTCTCCAGGCCGCGGGCGATCCTGATCGGCGGCGGCCCGGTGCCGGAGGAGCCGCTGGAAGAGGCGACTGAGCGCGGCGCCACGGTGGTGCAGACCTACGGCCTGACCGAGGCCTGCTCGCAGGTCACCACGCTCGCCCCAGACGAGGCTCGGCGTAAGCTCGGCTCGGCCGGGCGGCCGCTGTTGACCACCCACCTGCGTATCCGCGACGGCGAGATCCTCGTCCAGGGACCGACCGTGGCACCAAGTCGTGTCGACGCCGATGGCTGGCTGCACACCGGAGACCTCGGCCGGATCGACGAGGAGGGATTCCTCTACGTCGAGGATCGGATCGATGACATGATCGTCAGCGGCGGCGAGAACATCGTTCCGGCTGAAGTCGAGCAGGTCCTGTTGCGCCACCCCGAGGTCGCCGACGCCGCCGTGGTCGGCCGCGAGGATCCCGAGTGGCAGCAGGCGGTGACCGCGGTCGTCGTCCTCCAGGACGGCTCCGACGCCACCCCGGACGAACTGCGGCGCCACTGCGCCGAGTCGTTGGCCGGCTTCAAGGTACCCAAGCGGGTCGAGCTGGCGGCGGCGTTGCCGCGCACCCCTTCGGGCAAGCTGCTGCGCAGGGCGCTCAGGTAGCCTCAGCGCCCATGAAAACCGACGACATCTTCTACGACAAGGACGCCGACCTCGGAAAGCTGGAGGGGAAGACCGTTGCCATTCTCGGTTACGGCTCCCAGGGCCACGCCCACGCCCTCAACCTCAAGGACTCCGGCGTCGACGTCGTCGTCGGCCTGCGCCCCGACTCCTCCAGTCGCGCAAAAGCCGAAGAGGCCGGCATCGAGGTGCTCGACATCGCCGAAGCGGCAAGCCGCGGCGACGTGGTGATGGTGCTGCTGCCCGACGAGCGGCAGGCCGAGGTCTGGCAGGCCGAGATCGCCGACGGGATCGCCCCCGGCAACCTGCTGCTCTTCGCCCACGGCTTCGCCATCCATTTCGAGCAGATCGTCCCGCCGCCCGGCGTCGACGTCGGCATGGTTGCGCCCAAGGGCCCCGGTCATCTCGTCCG
>JASLJO010000078.1 GCA_030152505.1 Solirubrobacterales bacterium
TAAGCCTGCCGCTGGGCGCCGGGGGCGCCGCGGCGCTCGTGGCCGGCGGGCCACGCCTCGCCTGGCTGGCATGCCTCCTGCCGATCCCGGCCCTGGCGATCCTCTCCGTCGCCGACCTGATCACCGGCGCCAATGCCCACCTCACCAAGACGGTGCTCGACGCAAAGAGTGGTGGCGACCTGCTCGGCGTCTTCGGCCATCGGCTCAGCGAGACCGCCAGCAGCTTCGGCCGGCCGATCCTTCTGGCCGGCCTGCCGATCGTCATCGCCGCGGCCCTCCTCGCGTGGTTGCGCCGCGATCGCCTCGCCGCCTGGTTGCGTGATGTACCGGCGATGCGCGCCGCCCTCCTCGGCGCCCTTGCCGCGACCCTCGTCGGAACCCTCGCCAACGACTCCGGCGCCCTCCTGCTCGAGATCGGCGGCGTCTACCTGCTGGCCTTCATCGGCTTCGCCTGGGCCGAAAGCGAGGGACAGGCCGGAGCTCGTACCTCAGACATTCGTCTATCAAGACAATAAGTTACACTTTCGTGTTCCACCCGTCACCCCTTTCTCCCTAGAGTGGAGCCATGGGGGCCATGGCAAGGCAGAAACTGGACAGACGATCGCCTGGAAGAACGCTTCGACCATCTCGATGCAGAGATGGGGACTCTGCGCGCCGAGGTCAAAGCGGGCAACGCCGAACTGCGGCGAGAGATCAAGGAGAGCAACGCGACGCTGCGTGCTGACTTTGGCGCCCTTCAGGCCGAATTCGGCTCACTCAACCGAACGATCATCCAGCTGTGCGGCGCACTCCTTGTCACGATAGTCGGCGGGTTGGTCGTCGCCGCGGCCAGCGTGCTGCTCGCCAATCTGTAGCCCGGCGGTGCTTCCCCACGGCGGCTCCGCCGCATCCTCTAGGCTTATGTCTTCGTGCGAATCGCCCTTGTCTCGCCATATTCTTGGAGCTATCAGGGCGGCGTGAACCGGCACGTCGAGGCGCTTGCCGAGGAGTTTCTCGGGCGCGGCGACGACGTTCGTGTGCTCGCCCCCGTGGATCCCCCCGGTCGGCTCAGCCGGATGCTGCACCGAGCGCCCGCGGAAGAGCGCGAGCCGCCCGACTACCTGATCCCACTCGGCCGCACGATCGGGATCGGCGCCAACGGCGCGGTCTCCAACCTCTCGGCCTCGCCGGCGGGGGGCATCGCCCGCATCCGCGGCGAGCTGCGGGGCGGCGGCTATGACGTGATCCACATCCACGAGCCGCTGGTGCCGTTGGTCGGATGGAATGCCGCGCTGGGCACGCGCACCCCGGCGGTCGGCACCTTCCACGCCTACTCGACCAAGCCGCTGCCAAACCACGTCGCCTCCGCCTTCGGCGCGAGGCGGATGCTCAACCGCCTCTCCGCTCGGATCGCCGTCTCCGAGGCCGCCGCTTGGACCGGGCGGCGCTGGTTCGGCGGACGCTACGAGATCGTGCCCAACGGCGTCGACGTCAACGCGGCACCACAGGGGGCGAAGCCGCCCAGCGGGGAGCTGCGTCTGCTCTTCGTCGGCCGGCCCGAGGAGCGCAAGGGCCTGCCGATCCTGCTCGCTGCCTTCGAAGCCCTGGTCGAGCACGTGCCCAGCCGCCTCACCGTGATCGGCGCCGAGCGCGAGGACGTGCTGCGCTACCTCGCCGACCGCGAGACGATGCGGTGGATTGACGTGCGCGGTCGGGTCTCCGGCGATGACCTCTGGCAGGCGCTGCACGGCGCGGACCTGCTCTGTGCCCCCTCGCTTTCGGGGGAGAGCTTCGGCATGGTCCTGACCGAGGCCTTCGCCGCCGGCACCCCCGCGATCGCCTCCGCAATCGCTGGCTACAGCGACGTCGTCACAGACGGCGTCGATGGCATCCTCGTGCCACCCGGCGATCCACAGCGCCTCGCCGAAGAGCTGCAGCAGGCCCATCACGAGCCCGAGCGCCTGGCCGCGATGGGACTGGCCGCCAGGCAGAGTGCCGAGCGCTACGCCTGGCCGCGCGTCGCTGACAGCATCAGCCGGGTCTACGAGCGGGCGATCGAGGCGCCGCGGCCACGGACCGCCACCGAGCGCGCCGTTCACTGGGCGGGCGTCCGGCCGGCCGATGGCGGGCCACCCAGCCCGCCCCGCCGCCTGCCCTCGCTCGACCCGCCCTTGGCCCAAGCCGGCAGCGGCAGACGCCGCGTTGCCCGTCGTATCGGCCTCGGCGTCGCCGGGGTGCTCGGCGTCGGCCTGACCGCTCTCGCCGCACAGAAGATCGGCGTCGACAACGTCGTCGCCAGCATCGTCCGCTCAGATCTGACCTGGGTGCTCGTCGCCTGCGCCCTCATGGCCCTCTCACTCTTTTTCCGCGCCGCCTCCTGGTATGCGATCGTGCGCGCGGCGCTGCCCCGCCGGCCGGTACGCCGGCGCGACGTCACCTCGGCGACGATGATCGGCGTGCTGATGTCAGCGACGCTGCCGGCGCGCCTCGGTGAGCCGGCGCGGGCGATGACCCTGGCGCGGCGCGTCGGCCGCATGCGCGAGACCTTCCCGGTGTTGCTGGGCACGCTGGTATCCCAGACGCTGCTCAACATCGTCGCCCTGGCCCTGTTGGGCGTGATCATCGTCTCCAGCACCGACCTCTTCCACTCGAGCACCGAGAAGCTGTTCGTCTTCAGCTTCGTGCCGCTGGCCCTGCTCGTGGTCGTCTTGGTCGCACCGGTGCTGATGCGCCGCAACGGCAACGGCCGCTTCGCCCGCATCGGCGCGGCGACGCATCGCGCCCTGCTCCAAGTGCGTGCCGGCCTCGCTGTCTTCCGCAAGCCACGCCACGGTGCGATCGCCGCCACGGCCCAGCTCGGCGCCTGGGCGATCCAGCTCGCCGCCTGCTGGGCGCTACTGGCCGCGCTCGGACTCAGTGACCAGGCCGGCATCGGCGCGGCGGCAGCCGTGCTCTTCGCGGTGAACGTGACCGCGGTCGTGCCGGCGACGCCGTCCAACATCGGCGTCTTTCAGCTGGCGGTGATCAGTGTTCTGCACACCGGCTGGGACATAAGCACCGCCGACGCCCTCGCCTATGGCGTCATCCTGCAGGCTGTCGAGATCGCCACCGCGGTCGCCCTCGGTCTGCCTGCCCTCGTCCGCGAGGGCCTTACCTGGAGCGACCTCCGAGTACAGGCGCTCTCCGCATCCCCGGTCCGGCTCAAGCCACACCCGGACCGGCGGCGCGACGCCGGCGACCGCATCGGCGTCTAGGCACCGCTCAGTCTTCCGCGCCGCGGGGCACCTTGCCGCCGCCCGCCCCCGGTTCCTGCGCCGGCCCGCGCGGCGAGGCGATGCCGAGGACCCGCATAGCCTTGAGGCCGAGGCCGAGCTTCTCGCGGCCCTCGGTGGCGGAGACGTCGTGGCCGCAGAGCTCGCGCACACGCTCGAGCCGGTAACGGATCGTATGGCGATGGGTGAAGAGCTGTTTAGCCGTGGCGGCGACGTTGCCGTCGTTGCCCAGGTAGGCCTCGACCGTCATCACCAGCTCGGTCTCGTACTGGTCGTCGTAGGCGGCCAGCGGCTCGATCGTCTCGGCGAAGAAGCGCTGCAGCTCGCCGGGATCCTCGCTCATCGCCGGCAGCAAGAGGCGGTAGGCGCCGGTGTCCTCGAAGGCGAGCAGCGGCCTCTCCTCCGCCTCGCCGACGTTGACCGCGAGGCGCGCCTCGTTGCCGGCGCGGTAGATGTCGACCGGGTCGGCGACCCGGCGGCTGACGCCGATCGTCAGGTGGAAGCCGGCGAGGGCCTCCTCGAGCTCGCGCGTGAGTCCGGCGGCAGCTCGTTGCAGGCGCTCCTCGTTCTCGGCGGGGACGATCACGGCGATCTCTGTCGCCATCTCGCCCTCCTCCACGGCGGCGAGTGCGCCGGGGGCGAGCGAGCGCAGCGTGCGCATCGTCAGAGTGAGCACGCGGGCACGCCACTCGCCGGTCTGCGCGGTGCGGGGGGCGGCGCGGAGCACAAGCGCGCCGGCACCCTTCTCCAGCTCGGCGCCGAGCTCGGCGCCGCGGGCGAGGATGTCGCCGCGGTCGGTCACCTCGCGGCCGAGCACCGCGGCGACGAAGACCCCGGCCATCTCCTCGCTCTGCCAGTCCGGCGCCCGCGAGCGCTCCAGCTCGAGCGCCAGCAGGGTCGACACCATGCGCGCGATCGCCGCGTCCGGCGCTGCCTTGGCGCGGTAGCGAAGCTCGCCGACGACGCTGTCGGCGACCCGCAGCTCGACCGTCGTCACCCGCTCACCCCCCGCCAGGAGCTTTGCCTCCTGGTCGGGGGACGCGCCGGCGACGGCGAGTACCGCGCCGGAGCGCTCGATCAGGGCGACGCTGGCGTCGAGCACCCGCGCCGCCGCGCGCGCCACCGCGGGCAGCCCGGCGCCGGACTCGACCGCCTCGGCAAGCGCGTCCAGCGTCCCGTCGTCTGCCTGTTTTGCAGGGGATTTACCACCCTTGGAGGTAGCGGGCATCAGCGCATTATCCCGATGCCCCGGTTCGTCTGGCGATGGGCGAAAACACCGCCAGACGAACGGTACGGCTCAGTCGATCAGGATCCGGGCGCGCGAGCCGGGGGGCCGGACCACGCCGTCCTCGTCGCCGTCGCCCGCCTCCAGCACCTCGCCGAGATCCGGCGAGCCGTCGAGCAGGCCGAAGAGGTCGGTCGTCCAGGGCTCCTCCAGCGGCCAGGTGATCGAGGTCGTCGTCTTCAGCAGGTACTGGCGGTCCTCCTCCGAGTACTTGTGGTACGGCGAGCGCTCCAGGGTGCTGTTGAGGCGGAAGGCGAAGTCCCAGGAGCCCGTGAACGGGTGCAGCGCGGTGGCCAGGACCATGAACTCGCCGACGACGAGGTTCGTCGTCGACAGTCTGTGGCCATTCGGCAGCGTGACCTCGCGCTTATCGCTTCCGTCGCACTGAATTTGCGCCTTGAAACTTCCGGGCCCGGTCGGTTCGATGCTGTTCGTCTGCATCGACTTGACCTGGATCGTGTAGTTGCGGCCCTTGTAGGGAATCGTCCTGTCGGACTTCGTCTTGGCGTGGTCGTCGTCGACCACCTGCGCTTCGAGCGGGATACCTTTCGTGTCCAGCCAGTGGGCGAACTGGACCTCGGCGAGGAACCCGTAGACCAGTCCGCGCGCGCTGGGACGATCGCGGAGGACCTCGATCAGGTACTCCGGATCGGTCCACTCATGGGGATCCTTGATCCGGGTTAGAACATTCTTGAGCGATAGTGAATCTTTCATATCTTCAGGCTAGCCTCGGCTCCGGCGGCAACGCGCCCGCGTACGTCACTGATCGGCGACCGCGACGCTCTTCGCCTTATGCGCCGTCCCCGGGGCGCAGAGGACGAAGACGAGGAAGTAGCTGTGGCTCTTGCGCGCGTGGACCTGCTTCTTGACGCGGCTCATGCCGGGTTTGTTCTGGCGGACGACAACGAAGAGGTCCTTGCAGTAGAAGTCGAGCCCTTCGAGGTGGTTGATCAGCTCCACGTGCGTCAGCCGCTGGCGATTGGCGCTGACCTCGTCCTGGCACTTGACGATCAGCACGCCGCTCCGCTTGAGGCAGCGCTTCGCCTCGGCGGCGGCGCGGAAGTAGAGGTCGAGGACGGCCTCGTGCCATTTCGGCCCGCCGTTCTTCGTCGGCTTGCCGTTCGAGTAGCTGGCGCGGAAGGGCGCGTGGCTGCCGTTGCCGGCCATATGGCTCTCCTGCTTGCGGAAGAGGCCCTCCATGTACGGCGGGTCGAGCACGAGGGCGTCCAGCGTGTCGTCCTCGTAGGGCAGGTCGGCGGCGTCGACGCCGTCCTTCAGATCGGTTGCCAGCAGCTCGTAGGAGTCCGGGTCGACGTTGCGCCAGAAGACCCCCTTCCCGTAGGTGACGTCCGCCACCAGTGCCCCCTTTGGGACGTGCAGGTCGAGCAACTGGGGAAAGACGTCGGCGTTGCCCGCCACCTGAGCGGAGACGATCACGTCGGAGGTCGTCGCTCCGCCCTGGGTGCGGCGGGAGCCGCCCTCGTCCGGCTTCTGTTTCGTCTTGGTGGTCGGTGGGCTCAAGCGCTCAGCCGATGATTTCGGCGATGTCGTTGTAGTAGTAGACGATGGCGAGGCCGGCGACGACGCCGGTGAGGACGAGGGCGAGGAGGACGATCAGCGAAAGGAAGCCGGCTGCGGCCTTCTCCCAGATGCGGCCGTAGGAGCTGATCGCGGGCACGAAGATCAGGGCGACGAAGGCGACGAGGCTGATCAGGCCCGCCGCGCCGAAGAGCAGGTACTCATTCTCGATCTTCTGCAAGGCCAGCGGCAGCAGCTGCACGGGCTCCATTCTGCCCTACCGTCGAGATGACTAACGCGACGGCGGCGCAGAGCGCGAAGGCGGCGGCGCCGAGGGCCCAGCCGGCGTTGACGTCGCTCATGTAGTGGACGCCGAGATATACCCGTGAGAGGCCGACCAGGGCGGTGAGGGCGATACCACCGGCGACGACCAGCGCGCCGCGCGCCATCCCCACCCGCAGTCGCATCACGATCGTCACCGCCAGCCAGACGTAGAAGGTCGAGTACGCCGCGTGGGCGCTGGGAAAGGAGGATCCGGAAGCGTCCACCAGGCCGCCATCGGGTCGGGGGCGGTCGACGGCGTCCTTGAGCTCATGGACGCCCAAGGCGACGATCGCCGTGCCGGCGACCAGGACGCCGAGCTCGGCCCAGCGGCGCCGCGCGGCGAGGATCGCCGCGGCGAGCGCCGACAGCAGCCAGACGACGGCGGGGGCGCCGAGGTCGGTCAGTGTCTTGGCGACATCGATCAGCCACCCCGTACGAAGCTTTTCGGCGATTTCCAGCGCCGTGATGTCGCCGGGGGTAGGGCCGGGTTCGCCGTTGACGATCACGGTGTAGGCGACGAGGACGAAGGAGGCGACGGCGAAGGTCGCCATCAGCGAGGTGAATTCGAGCCCGAAGGTGCCGCCCGGGGTCACCCGGTCCCAGAGGAAGCTCAGCTGCGGCCGGAAGCGACGCGCCACTCGCACCAGCCAGGCGGTTGCCCGATGCTGCTCCATCCAGCGCACCGCGGCGCGCCGGTTCTCCTCGACCCGCAGGCGGCGAACGATGAAGACCGTGCCGGCGACGACGACGATCAGCGTGCCGAGCAGGAAGGCGCCCCGCCCCGCGTACTTGGCGGCGGTGTCGATGCTGCGCGAGAAGAAGTAGCCGATCAGGATGTGTGCGCTGGCCCAGAGCCCGGTGCCGAGGATGCTGTAGGGGACGAAGGCGCGGTAGCGCATCCCCGAGCTGCCGGCGATGAAGGGGGCGAAGGCGCGCACCAGGCTGATGAAGCGGCCGATGAAGATCGTCTTGCCGCCGTGGCGGCTGAAGTAGTCCTCGACCTTCTCGAAGCGCTCATGGCCAATGCCGAAGCGCGGTCCGTGGCGCATGACGAACTCGCGCCCGAGGCGGCGGCCGAGGAAGAAGCTGGTCGTGTCTCCCGCCCAGGCGGAGAACCAGGCGATAGCGATCAGCAGGTAGATGCTGATCGCTCCCTGGCCGGCGACGGCGCCGCCGAGCAGCATCACCGTCTCGCCGGGGACGACGAGGCCGACGAAGGCGCCGGTCTCGGCGAAGGCGAAGACGCCGACCAGCAGGTAGGTCCAGGCGCCGAGCGTGTTGGAGACGTCTTCGAGCAGGTTCTGCAGGTCGTCGTGCGGGATCACTCGGCTGATCAGGTAGTAGGCGGCGCCGACCGCGACGAGGATCGCCGCGATCAGCAGCCGTTTGCGGCGCCGGTTCTCCGGTAGCCGCAATTTCACCGCGCGACCCCCGCCTGGCAGACGATCGCGTCGTCGCGCTCGAGCGCCGCCGCCGCCGACCTTGCCCCGGCCAGGCCGGGGAAGAGTCCGACGGCGGTGGGGCCGGAGCCTGACATGAAGGCGATTGGGGCACCGACGTCGCGCAGAGCGTCCAGGGCGCCGCCGATCTCTGGCCGCAGCGAGATCGCCGCGGGCTCGAGTTCGTTGACGAGCAGCTCGGCGTAGGAGAGGGGGGAGGCGCCCGCGCCGGCCGCCTCGCGTATCTCGGGCGCGACCGCCTCCAGCTCCTCCTCGTTATTGCCGAGCCCGAGCCGGTCGGCCTCGGCGAAGACCTGGGCGGTGCTGAGGCCGCCGCCATCGGGTAGTAGGACAACCGCATGGGGGGGCGGCGCCGGCAGGGGCTCGATCCATTCGCCGGCGCCGCGCACCAGCGCCAGCCCCGGCCCCAGCTGCGACGGCACGTCG
>JASLJO010000216.1 GCA_030152505.1 Solirubrobacterales bacterium
CGAAGCTGGCCACCCACCATCACCTCGGCACGCAGGTGGCGCGGATCCAGTCGGGCACCCTCCGCTACACCGTCCGGCGAGGCCAGGTGGTGGTCCGTCGCGGCGAATCAGACCAGGGACCGACGCGCGTGCGCAAGATCACGGCCGGGCAGACCGGCAGCCTGGGCACCGGCGACTGGATCGTCGAGCAGCCATCCGACATCCACGAAGCGGCCAACACCGGCCAGACGCCTGTCGTCATCTACCTGGCGACTCTGTTGAAGAAGGACGCGCCCCCGGCGACGCCGGTGACGCTGCCGCCCGGAAGCTGACCCGTACGTGCCTACTCGGTTTCGATTCGGCCGTCGGCGGCGGCGGCCCTGAGGGCTTCGTAGTCGCGTTCGCTCTGGTCGGCATAGGTCTCGGCGAACTCGGCCATCGCCCGGTCGAAGGCGTCGCTCTTGCCGAGGTAGGCGGCGATGGCGATGCGGTCGCCGCCGCGGGCGTGGGCGTGGGCCAGGGTCATGCCGCAGATCTCGGCGTAGGAGGCGAGACCGCGGGTGTCCATCTCCTCGACCCGGGCCGAGGCCTTCCAGTCCCATAGCTGGCGCACGTAGAAGTCGCGCTCACGGCCGTCGATTCCGCCGGTCCGCACCCAGCCGAGCAGGATGTCGCTGGTCGCCTGCATCAGCCGCTGCCCGTGGACCACCCGCTCACCCTGCAGGTCGAAGCGGCTCGGCGCCGCGTAGGGCTCGAGCACCGAGCGCTGGGCCTCCTTGATCTGCAGGAAGAGCGGGTCGTTCCGGTCGCGGCCCAGCATCAGCGCGATCCAGGCGCGCGTGCCGACGCTGCCGACGCCGACGACCTTGAAGGCGACGTCGACGAGGCGATAGCCGTCGAGCATCACGCGATGCTCGAAGTCGAGCGAGTCGCGGTAGTCGGAGAGGACCTGCCGGATGAGCGCTTCGACGTCGGCCCCGGGCGCCTCCTCCGCCGCCAGCTCGGCGACGGGAACGATCAGCGGCGGGTCGCTGACGATGCGCAGCTTCCCGTCGACCTCTTCGGTCAGCTTGGCGAAGGCGCGACTGCTGTCCTTGGCGCGCGCCTTGGCCACGCCGCGCTCGAAGCGGCGACGCTGCTTCTCCCCGACGACAGCGACCCAGCGCGCGGCGATCGACTCCGCGTCGAGCTGCTGGTACCAGGACTCGAGGTTGCCCATGCCGGCCAGGCGCCGCATCGTCTGCCGATATTCGCTCGCCGCCGCGCACACGATCCTCTGCCGCTCGCCGCCGGAGCAGCCGCGGTCGCGGCCGGCGAGCGCGAAGCTGGCGGCGAGCCGCTTGACGTCCCACTCCCACGGGCCCGGCAGCGTCTCGTCGAAGTCGTTGAGATCGAAGACCAGCCGCCGCTCGGGGGAAGCGAAGCCACCGAAGTTGGAGAGATGGGCGTCGCCGCAGAGCTGGGTCTCGAGGCCGGAGGCGGGCGTGCCCGCCAGGTCGGCGGCCATCACCGCCGCCGCGCCACGGTAGAAGGTGAAGGGCGAGACCAGCATGCGGCCGTAGCGCAACGGCACGAGGCGACCGACACGGGAGGCCGCCTGGCGCTCGAGCAGCTCGACCGGGTCGAGGCGGTCGGCTGCCGGCGCCCACTCGCCGTGGGCTGAGCGCGGCGCGCGCTTGCGGGCGGCTCTGCCTGCGGCTTCCCGCTCGCTCGGCGACCCCGGGTGGCGCTGGATCGAATCGGCCATGGCTCAGGCGGTGACGGGCTCGGCTGGCGGGGGGGCGGGGCTCGATTGCAGTTCCTCGAAGCGCCGCGTCGGCAGCCGTCGCGTCATCCAGAACGAAGCGATGACGAGAAACCCGGCAAAGAGGAAGGCGAGCTTCAGCGCGTTCAACTGCGCGTCTTCGTAGTGCCCGACCAGGGCGTCCACAGTCGCCTGGTCGAGGCCGGCCGCTTCGGCGCCGGCTTCGACCTCAGATGAGGCGACAAAGCTGCCACCGGCGCTGAGCTGCACTTCGAGCTGCGTCGAGACCTGCTTGGAGATGCTCGGGTCCGCAGCGACGTTGGTGGTGAAGGCCGTGATCAAGCCGCTGATGACGATCGCGCCTAGCAGCGCCGTGCCGAGCGAGGAACCGAGCTGCTGCGCGGTGTTCTGCAGGCCGCCCGCCTCGCTGCGGTCGACGTCGCCCACCGACGATTGGACGACGTTGCCGAGCTGGGAGACGATCAGGCCCATGCCGATCCCGAGCACGCCGGTGGCGGCGAGGAAGGCGCCGTTGTTCAGCTCGGGCTCGATCGTGCTCAGCAACATCGCAATCGACGCGAGGACGACGAGCAGCCCCACCCGCACCAGCGGGCGCGGCGCGAACCGCTTCGCCAGGGCCGAGCCGGCGATCGCGGCGAGGAAGAGGCCGGCGGAGGCGGGCAGCATCCGCACGCCGGTTTCGAGCGCGTCGAGCCCCTGGACGATCTGCAGGAAGAGCGGGATCGTGAAGAAGACCCCCATCAGGATCAGGTTCTGGGCGAGCAGCATCGAGACGCCGCCGCGCAAGGGACGGATGTTGAGCAGCCGCAGGTGAACCAGCGGCTCGAGCCCGCGCTCCTCCCGCCGCCGCTCCCAGGCGACGAAGCCGGCGAGGACCAGCGCCCCGGCACCGATCACGAACGGGGTCAGGGCGAAGCCGAACGGCTCGATCGGCGACGCGCGCGGCGCCAGCCAGCCCCAGTTGCTCGCCTGCAGCACGCCGAAGACGACGAGGGCGAGGCCCGAGGCGGAGAGCACGCTGCCGACCCAGTCGAGCACGGGCGCCGTCGTCTCGCGCTCCGGCTCGCGGATCAGCCGCGTGCCGAGCAGGATGCCGATCGCGACGACGACCTCGCCGACGAAGACCAGCCGCCAGGTGAAGTCGGTGGTCATCCAGCCGCCGAGGATCGGGCCCACGGCGATGCCGGCGCCGGCGACGCCGCCGAGGACGCCGTAGGCGATCGCGCGCTCACCGCCTTTGTAGTTGCCGGCGACGAGGGCGACGAGGGCCGGTAGGACGAGGGCGGCGCCGATTCCCTCGAGGATCGACCAGCCGAGCACCAGGCTGGGCACGTTCCAGGAGACGGCGGTGAGGCCGGAGCCGACGCCGTAGATGACGAGGCCGATGGCGAAGGCGCGCCGTCGCCCCCAGAGGTCGCCGAGCTTACCGCCGGTCAGCATCAGCCCGGCCATCACCAGCGCGTAGAGCGCAATCACCATCTGGATCGTCGTCACCGTGGTGTCGAAGTCTTCGACCAGCTGCGAGATGGCGACGTTCATCACCGCCTGGTCGAGGACCATCAGGAACTGAGCGGTCGCAAGCACCGCGAGGATGCCCCACTTGGCCACGCGGCAAAGCTAGCGCAACGGGGCCGAATGCCAGGTGTAGCGTTGCGCGAATGTGGAGACCAAACCGATGAGGGCGCTGATCCAGCGGGTCAGCCAGGCGGCGGTCGACGTCGAGGGCGAGCGGGTGGCGCAGATCGGACCCGGCATGCTCGTGCTGCTCGGGGTCGGCCGCGAGGACGGCGCCGAGCAGGCCGACCGGCTGGCCGGCAAGGTGCGGGCGCTGCGCATCTTCGATGACGACACGGGGCGGATGAACGAGCCGCTGGGCGAGCGCGAGGCACTCTGCGTCAGCCAGTTCACCCTCTACGGCGACACCCGCAAGGGCAATCGCCCCAGCTACGTCCAAGCCGCGGCGGGGGAGCGGGCCGAGCCGCTGTATGACCGCTTCTGCGAGCGCCTCGGCGCGAAGCAGGGCGTCTTCGGCGCCTGCATGGGCGTCGCCCTGGTCAACGACGGGCCGGTCACCCTGCTGGTCGAGGTCTGAGTCGATGGCGATCTCGCTGCGCTACGCGGACCGCCTCGAGCAGCTCGACGCGGTCGAGCCGATGTGGAACGCGCTGCAGGAGCACCACATCCGGGTGACGCCCCGCCTGGGCCCGGGAACCCCCGGGCGCGACAACGCCGAGGCCTGGCGCGTGCGCCGCTCCAAGTACGTCCGCTGGCTGGCGGATCCGGAGACCTTCTTCGTCATCGCCGAGGAGGATGGCCAGCCGGTCGGCTATGCCTTCGTCACCGTCGGCCCGCCCTACGCCTCATGGGGCACCGGTGAGCGCATCGCCGAGCTGGAGACGCTCTCCGTCCTGCCTGGCCACCGCGGTGACGGCGTCGGCGCCGCCCTGGTCGAGGCGGTGTGGAGTCGCCTCGGCGAGCGCGGCGTCGAGGACCTGGCGATCACGACGACCCGGACCAATGTCGATGCCCAGCGCTTCTACGAACGCGAGGGCTTCAACCAGAGCTTCGTCGTCTACCACGGCCGGCGAGCGCGATAGTGGTCGCCTACGAGGCTTCGCCCAGAGCCTCGTCGATGAAGGGGCCGAGCAGATCGCCGGTGCTCCTGGCAGTGGTTTCCGGCGACTCGCCGGGGGCGGTCACGTGGCTGATCGCCAGACGGACCAACGCCTCGGCGAGGAGGCGGGCCTTCTCGGGCGGCGCCTGCGGCCAGCCGTCCCCGATCGTCGTGGTCAGGCGGGCGGTCGCCCACTGGACGACCGGCATGCCCCGGGTGGTGACGTAGGGCAGCAGGCCGGCGGTGCCGTCGTCGCTGAGCAGGATGCGGACCAGGGGATCCTCGCCAGCGGCACGCAGGAAGGTCTCCAGCGCGGCGCCGATCGCCGCGCGCGGGTCATCGAAGTGTTCGCGGACGGCGGTGTCGACCTGGTCGAGGAAGCGCTCGCCCTCGTGGATCACCAGCGCCTGGGCGAACTCGTTGCGATTGCCGAACTCTTTGTAGAGGGTCTGGCGACTGACACCGGCGGCGGCGGCGATCTCCGCCATCGTGATGTCCGACCACGGCCGCCGCTGCACCTCGTCACGTGCCGCCGCGAGCAGAGTCTGGCGCAGGAGCTCCCGGGCGGCCTGCGGATAGGGGGTGCGCGCTTCCAC
>JASLJO010000229.1 GCA_030152505.1 Solirubrobacterales bacterium
GGCGCGCCGGTTCCTGGCCGGGGGGCGCAGGGCGACGCGGCCGGCTGGGTCGCCGCGGCAGCCCGTGCGGCGACAGTAGAGCCGGCGCGAGTCACCGCGTCTGAGGGCGGTGCGACGGCTGGCGGGCGGGGGTGGCGTCACCAGGCCGACTACCAGGAGGGCGAGGCGGGCGACTACCTCGGCAATGCGATCGCCTCCGGCTCGGGCCTCGGTGCGTTCGAGAGCGACCAAGGCTTGGTGCGCGTCGCCCGCGACCCTGGCTCCGGCCTCGAGTCGGCAGCCGCATGGGCGGTGCGACCGTTTCCCCGTCCCTCCCTCTACCCGGCGTCCCGGCGCACGCTGCTGCAGCTCATCGCCTCCCGCGAGACCCGCTTTGGCATCGTGCCCTCCCAGGACTGGCATGGCGGCGACGATCCGTGGACCGCGCCGACGGCCTGGAGCGCCTGGGCGCTTGCGGCGCTCTGGCGGATCGAGCGACGCGCCGGGCGGCGGCGCGAGGCCACGATCGACCGCCGTGGAGCGCTGCGGCTCCTCACGGACCTGCGCCGCGCCGCCACCCCACTCGGCCTACTGCCCGAGCGGGTCGACGCGCACACCGGCATGCCGACCTCGACCACTCCCCTGGCCTGGTCGCACGCCTTTGCGATCCTCGCGCTTAGAGCTGCGTGGCGATCAGGCCGATGAGAGCGGCGATGATCACTGCGTTCGTCTGCAACATCGTGCGCTGAAGCGCATCGAACCGCCCATCGACGCGGGCGAAGCCGTCCTCCATCCGACGTTCGACTCCCTCGAGGCGCTTGTCGACGGCGTCGAAGCGCTCGTCCGTCTGCTTTTCGAAAGCATCGAAGCGCTCGTCGGTCCGCTTTTCGGCCGCGTCGAAGCGTTGGTCCACGTGCGCGGCGAAGTCATCCAGGCGTTTGTCGGTCCAGCTTTCTCTCATTGCCTCCATACCGCCATTGTCGCAGACAATATGTCACAGGTGTGTGACAGGAGCGTAAATCTTTTGGCTGTCTACCGGGATTCAGCAATCGATCGCGCCGAGAGCGGCAACAACGGCCGCCTCGGGGGTGTCGACCGCGACGATGCCGGGACCGCCCTCCATCGTGTCACGGCCCGAAACGCTCCAGCTACGCAGGGCGACGACGGAGCGGCCGAGGTTGCGGGCGTGGGCGATCTCCGAGAGGGTGCCCCATTCGCCACCGACCGCGATCGTGACCTCGCCGGAGGCAACCACGGCGAGGTTGCGGGCGTGGCCGATGCCGGTGGCGACGACCTGGGTGCAGTAGGAATTCGCGTCCTCGGTGGAGACCCAGGGCAGGACGCCGATCACCGCACCGCCCGCCCCCGCCGCGCCCCGCGCCGCTGCTTCCATCACCCCGCCCCCACCGCCGCAGACCACCGTCACTCCGCCTTCGGCCAACATGCGCCCGACCTCCTCGGCCAGCTTCCACGCCTCGCTCTCCTCCCCGCAGCCACCCGAGCCGATGACGGCGATCTGACGCGTGCGCTCAGAAGGGAGGGGGTGGGGCTCAACCGAACCTCCCCGCTGTTCGTGAGGGCGAGCCCCACCCCCTCCCCTCACTGCACTCCCTTCATGGTCCCCATCAGCTCCAGGGCCCCCGCCTTGTGCAGCGGTTCGTTGAGGTTGCCGCACTTGGGGCTCTGCACGCACGACGGGCAGCCCGACTCGCAGGGGCACTCGCCGATCAGGCGCTCGGCGTCGCCGATCAGGCGCTCGAATTGCTCGTAGCCGCGCAGGGTTATCCCGACGCCACCCGGGTGGCCGTCGTAGACGAAGATCGTCGGCCGCCCGGTCTGGAAATGGACGTTGGTCGAAAGGCCGCCGATGTCCCAGCGGTCGCACATGGCGATCAGCGGCAACACGGCGATCTGGCCGTGCTCGGTTGCGTGCAGGGCGCCGAGCAGGACGTCCGGCGGCAACGCACCACTGAGCCGCTCCGGCAGCACGTACCAGAGCGCCTGGGTGACGAAGTGCTGCTCGGGCAGCTCGAGGGCGACGATGTCGATCGGCTCCTGCTCGGAGATCGAGACGCGCTGGAAGGCAATCACCTGCTCGCTGACCGAGACCTCACCGAAGTGCAGCTCGACACCCGCGGTCGTGCGCCGCTCGCGCACGCGTTCGATGTATATCTCGGTCTCCTTTTTCGGCCGCGTGTACCAGTCGCCGTCGAAGCGCGAGACGATCGCCCGCCGCCCCTCGACGTCGAGCTGCTCGACCTCATACGAGCGCCCGAGGTGGAGATAGATCGCGCCGGGGTGGATCGTGGTGAAGGCCCGCTCCGCCTCGACCAACCCCAGCATCTCGCCCGAGTCGCGCTCGATCACCGCGACCGAGTCGGCCGAGGCCGAGCGCAGCGGGATCTTCGCGGCGACAAACTCGCTGCCAGTCGGCAGCAGACGCCCCGCGGCGCGGCGCAGCTCCCCCGCCGCGGTCAGCCGCTCGGCCCGCTCGCGCCAGCCATCGACGAAGATCTCGTCGTCCTCGTCGCTCAGCGGCAGCTCATAGGCGGCAGCGACCATGTGGCGCGAGGCGATCTGCTCGCTCTCGGGGTCGAGGATCGCCGCCTCGACCGGCCGCCCGACGAACTCGTCGGGATGGCGGCAGAAGAACTGGTCGAGTGCGTCGGCACCGGCGACGTAGACCGCCAGCCCGCGTCGCTGCCGTCCGGCACGGCCCCACATCTGGCGCAAGCTGGCGACCGTGCCCGGGAAGGTGACGCAGATCGCCGCGTCGAGCTCGCCGACGTCGATCCCCAGCTCGAGCGCGTCGGTCGCCACCACGGCGAGCAGCTCGCCCGCCGCCAGCCGCGCCTCGATCTCGCGCCGCTGCTGCGGCGTGTAGCCACCGCGGTAGGGCGCGATCCGCTCGGCCAGCTCGGGCTTGCCGCGGCGCTGCAGCGCTTCCCCGGCGAAGCGCTGGATCAGCTCGATCCCGCGGCGGCTTTTGAGGAAGCAGATCGTCCGCACGCCTTGCGAGACCAGCTCGGCCAGCAGGTCGGCCGCCTCGGAAAGCGCCGAGCGGCGCGTACCACTGGCCTTGTCGATCAGCGGCGGATTCCACATGGCAATCTCCCGTCCGGCCCGCGGCGCCCCGTCGTCGTCGATCAGCTCGAAGGGCTCGCCGACCAGGCGCTCGGCCAGCTCGACCGGGTTGGCGATCGTCGCCGAGGCGAGCAGGAAGCGCGGCTCGGCGCCGTAGGCCCGCGCCAGCCGCCGCAACCGGCGCAGCACGTTGGCGACGTGCGAGCCGAAGACGCCGCGGTAGGTGTGCGCCTCGTCGACCACGACCCAGCCGAGGTTGGCAAGGAAGTCGCCCCAGCTCTTGTGGTTGGGCAGGAGGCCGACGTGGAGCATGTCGGGGTTGGTGAGGACGAGATTGTTGTGGCGGCGGATCGACGGCCGCTCCTCGCGCGGCGTGTCCCCGTCGTAGATCGCCTCGCGCAGGTTGGGCGGGCACAGCGCCGCCAGCTTGCGCGCCTGGTCCTGGGCCAACGCCTTGGTCGGATAGAGGTAGAGCGCGCGGCGCTTGGCGTCGCGCGCGATCCCGTCGAGCACCGGCAGGTTGAAGGCGAGGCTCTTGCCCGAGGCGGTGCCGCTGGTGATCACCAGGTTGGAGGACGCCGCGGCCTTCATTGCGTCTCGCTGATGCGAGTAGAGGCGCTCGATCCCGGCCCGGCCGAGCGCCTCGACCAGACCGGCGTCCAACCCGCGCGGCATCGCCACCGGCCGCGCCGCGTGCTCCGGCTCACCGCTCTCGGCGACGATCCTGCCGTCCCGCCGGGCGGGATCGATCGCCACGGCCCACGGCGTCTCCAACAGGCTCTTCGCCATCAGCTCGCGCTTCCCCCTGGCGACTCTCCCGCATATGAGGCGGGGAACCCGCCAGGGACCGTGGGGTGCGCAATCCGACCAGCCACCCGCACCGCCTGCAAGGTGCTGCGGTCGTGGATGCGCAGCACGTCGGCGCCCTCGCGCACGGCGAGCGTCGCCGCGGCGACCGTCCCCCACTCGCGCTCCCCCGCCGGCAGCCGCGCCTCCCAGCTCCCAGCGAGAACCTCGCCGATGAAGTCCTTGCGCGAGAGGGATACGTAGAGCGCCGGGCCGAGCGCGCGCAGCTCGCCGAGATGCCGCAGGATCTCCAGGTCCTGCGCGGTGGTGAGGTCGAAGTCGAGTCCGGGGTCGATGGCGATCTGCTCCTCAGACACTCCAAGGCGCGAGGCCATCTCGACTCTCCCCCCCAACCACGACTTGAGGTGCTCGACCACGTCCGCATAGGCGCGCGGCGGCCGGTCGACCCGCGGCGGGCCCTCGATGTGCATCAGCACGTAACCGCAACCGGCGTCGGCGACCAGCTCGAACATCTCCTCGGAGCCACCCGAGATGTCATTGATCGCTACCGCGCCCCCCGCCAGTGCCCGCCGGGCCACCTCGACCGAGAAGGTGTCGGCGGAGACCGGCACGCCGGCGTCCACCAGCCCCTCGATCGCCGGCACCAGCGCCGCGGCCTCCTCCTCAGCCCCCACCGGCAGCCCACTGCGCGCCGCCACGGCACCCACGTCGAGCATGTCGAACCCTGCCTCGACCAGCGCCAGTCCGTCGGCGATCGCCCGCTCGGGCGTGCCGCTGCGCGCCCCCTCGAACATCGAGTCAGCGGTGACGTTGACGATCCCCGCCGCCAGGGGCTGCTTCAGCTCGAGGGTCCTGTCGGCGAGGCGCCAGGGCACGTCGCTACCGTAGCGACCGCGCCGATGCCGCTGCGATGCGTCTACACCGACCTCGACGGGACCCTGCTCGGACGGGGCAGCTCGCTCTACCGCGACGCCGAGGGGGGTTTCTCGCTGGCGCAGTCGCGCGGGCTGGAGGCCTGCCACCGGGCCGGGGTCGAGGTCGTGATCATGTCGGGGCGCCGCGAGGCGCAGGTGCACGAGGCGGCGCGGCTGATGGGCCAGGCCTCCTACATCTACGAGGCCGGCTGCGCCTTCGCCATCGACGGTGAGACGACGCTGCTGACCGGCGATCTCGTCCCCGACGAGGAGGGCACTGTCTACGAGAAGCTCGAGCGCGACGGCGTCCCCAAGCTGCTCTTCGAGCACTTCGAGGGGCTGCTCGAGTACCACTCGCCCTGGCACCACGGCCGCGTCCTCTCCCACCTCTTCCGCGGCAAGGTCGACGTCGGGGAGGCAAACGAGCTGCTCGCCGCCCGCGGTCACGGGGACCTGCGCCTGCTCGACAACGGCGCGATCGGCCGCGCGATGGCGGCAATCGAGGGCCCGACCCACGCCTACCACCTGGTGCCGAAGCTGGTCAGCAAGGCGAACGCGGTCGCCGCCCACGCCCGCGCGCGCGGCTTCGACCCGACTGAGTGCATCGCCGTCGGCGACTCGGTCGAGGACCTCGAGGTCGCCGCCGCGGTCGGCCGCTTCTTCGTCGTCGCCAACGGGCCCGCGCGCGACCCCGGCCTGCGCGCCGCGCTCGCCGCCTGGGACAACGCCACGGTGACCGAGGGGGCGATGGGCGACGGCTTCTACGAGGCGGTCGTATCGACGCTGATGGAGCGCAGCTAATTCCAGCGTGGTCGAGGTTTGTTCCCCATATCGAAACAAACCTCCGCCACGGAGGGGTGCGGGGGGCGCAAGACAGC
>JASLJO010000204.1 GCA_030152505.1 Solirubrobacterales bacterium
ATGTCTCTGTAGGGACGGGCTCGGACTGCGGCGCCTTCGTTGATTTTCGCCGTTCGCGCTTGCGCAACTGACGCCAGGTTTCAGAACTCTGCTCGGTGGTGACTATGCTCGGGCCAATCGCGGGCTTTGCCCCCCCTGCCGCACCGGCTCGATCTTCGGGAAGAGCGGGGGGATGCGCTCGACCTGCTGGCCGCCGGGATGCGAGCCGAGATCGGAAAGCTGGCGTGAGCTTTCGCCGAGCGCGGTGAGAAGCAGCTCGCTCGTCTGCGGCAGGTAGGGGACGAGCAGCAGGGTCGTCACCCGCAGGCCCTCGGCGAGGTTGTAGAGGACTTCGTCGAGGCGCTCGGGGTCGGCCTCGTCCTTGGCCAGCTCCCAGGGGCGGGTCTCCTCGACGTAGCGATTGAGGCGGCGAACCAGCTTCCAGGCCTCCTCCAGCGCCTGGGTCAGCTCGGCCCGGTCGAGCAGCCCGCTGAAGCGATCGACGGCACCCTCGAAGTCCTCCTGCAGCACCGCGTCGACCTGCGCCTCGGGCACGACGCCGTCGCGATAGCGGTCGACCATCGCCAGCACGCGGCTGGCGAGGTTGCCGAAGTCGTTGGCCAACTCGGTCTCGTAGCGGGCCTCGAATCCCGCCGTCGAGATCGAGCCGTCCTGGCCGAAGCTGACCTCGCGGAAGCAGTAGAACCGCAGTGCGTCCGCGCCGAAGCGCTCGATCACCTCGAACGGGTCGAGCACGTTGCCGAGCGACTTCGACATCTTTTTCTCGCCCATCAGCAGATAGCCGTGGATCGCCATCCGCTGCGGCGGCTCGAGGTCCGCAGCCCAGAGCAGCGCCGGCCAGATCACCGCGTGGAACTTGAGGATGTCCTTGGCCATCACGTGCAGGCTGGCGGGCCAGAAGCGCGCGGTCAGGTCCTCGCCCTCACGGGCGAAGCCGAGCGCGGTGACGTAGTTGAGCAGAGCGTCGAACCAGACGTACATGCGCTGCTCGGGATCCCAGGGCAGTCGCATCCCCCATTTCAGCTTCGGCCGTGAGAGCGAGACGTCCTCGAGCCCCTGCTTGATGAAGGAGACCGCCTCGTTGCGGCGGAAGTCCGGGACGACGAAATCGGGGCGCTCCTCATACAGCCCTTCGAGCTGCGCCTGGAACGCGGAGAGGCGGAAGAACCAGTTCTCCTCACGCACCTTCTCCAGCGGGATCTCGTGGATCGGGCAGGTCTGCCCGGGCCCCAACTCGCGCTCGGTTTTGAAGTCGGCGCAGCGCGGGCAATACCAGCCCTCATAGGTGCCCTTGGTCACCCAGCCGTTGTCGTAGACACGCTGCATGATCTCGGCGACGCGCTCGCCGTGGCGGGGATCGGAGGTGCGGATGAAGAAGTCGTTGCTGGCGTCGATGATCGGCATCAGCTCTTCGAACCTGGCCGCGTTGCGGTCGGCCAGCTCCTGCGGCGTCACCCCCTCGCGCTCAGCCGCGAGCTCGACCGGCTCGCCGTGCTCGTCGGTGCCGGTGAGGAAGAAGACATCCTCACCGCGCTGCCGCATGTGACGGGCAAGGATGTCGGCAGCCAGAGTCGAGTAGGCATGGCCGAGATGGGGCTCGGCGTTGACGTAGTAGATCGGCGTGGTGACGTAGTACGACAAGGTGCGGTCCAGGCTACTTGCGCGGCTCGCGGCCGGTCAGCGCACGGTAGAGATCGTTGGCGCGGGTGCCGGTGAGGGCGGCGACGACGCTGGCGGCGGCGCGCGGGCGGGCGCCCGACTGGACCAGGTGGCGCAGCGCGTCGACGGCGAAGCCGACGTCCTTGTCGTGGTCGTCGGCGGAGGCGGGAGCGATCACCAGCACGATCTCTCCCTTGACCTCGCCGCGAAAGCGCCGTGCCAGTTCGGCCAGGGTCCCGCGCGAAACCTCCTCGTGCATCTTGGTCAGCTCGCGGCAGACGGCCGCGGGGCGGTCCGGGGCGATCGCGGCCAGAGCGGCAAGCGAGTCGCCCACCCGGCGCGGCGACTCGAAGGCCACCACCGTCTCGGTCGAGCGCAGCACCCGCTCCATCTCACCCGAGCGCTTCGGCAGGAAACCCTCGAAGCGCCAGCGGGCGGTCGGCAGGCCAGAGGCGACCAGCGCCGCCGGCACCACCGACGGCCCGGGCAGCACCGTGACCTCGAGGTTGCGGTCGATGCAGCGGCGGATCAGGCGGAAGCCGGGGTCGGAGATCGCCGGCATGCCGGCATCGGAGACGAGGGCGACGACCTCACCGCGTTCGATCCGCTGGGCCAGCTCGACCGCGCGCGGGGCTTCGTTGCCCTCGTGGATGGAGACCAGGGGTGGCGCCGGGCGGATGCCGAGCTTGTCGAGCAGGCCGCCGGTGCGGCGGGTGTCCTCGCAGGCGATGTAGTCGGCGGCGACGAGGGCGTCGCGGACGCGGATCGTGATGTCGTCGAGGTTGCCGATCGGGGTCGGGCAGACGATCAGCGACCCCGGCATCAGCCTTCCCGCTCCAGTTCGATCCGGGCCATCGCCGCGGCACCGATCATGCCGGCGTCCTCGCCCAGCTCGGCGGCGAGGACCGGGGTGCGGTTCATCGGCCGCAATGCCCGCGCCTGCAGCTCGCGGCGCGCCGGGTCGAGCAGCAGGTCGCCGGCGGCGATCACGCCGCCACCGATCACGAACACTTCCGGCTCGAAGATGTTGGCGAAGCCGGCCAGAGCGACGCCGAGGCGGCTGCCGATCAGGTCGAAGACGCCGATTGCGACCTCGTCTCCCCCCTGCGCCGCCAGCGTCACCGCCTTGCCGTCGACCGGCTTGCCTTCGACGTGCAGACGGCCGAGGGCGGAATCCGGATGGCTTTCGGCCGCCGCCAACCCTTCGCGGCCCAGCGCCGTGCCGGAGGCGAGCGCCTCGACGCAGCCGTGGTTGGGACAGTTGCCCTGACAGGCGGGGCCGTCCATCTGGATGACCACGTGGCCGAGCTCGGCACCGGCGCCGGTCGAGCCGCGGTAGATCTCGCCGCCTAGGATGACCCCGCCGCCGATGCCGGTTCCGATCGTCAGCATCACCGCGTTGCCGGTGCCGCGGGCGGCGCCGAAGTGGTGCTCGGCGAGAGCGGCCACGTTGGCGTCGTTGTCGACGAAGGCGGGCAGCCCGGTGCGTTCGAGCACGAGGTCGCGGATCGGCAGGTTCTCGATCGGCAGGTTGACGGCGGCCAGAGCGATGCCCTTGTCGTGGTCGATCGTCGCCGGGACACCCATGCCGATCGCCTTCACACCCGGGCGCTCGGCGCGCGCCTCTTCGACCTCGCGCACGAGCAGCTCGACCAGCTCCTCTTCGCTCTCCCCGGCGGAGCGCTCGCGGCTCTCCCAGACGGTCTCGGAGTCGCCGTCGAG
>JASLJO010000283.1 GCA_030152505.1 Solirubrobacterales bacterium
TCGGACGCTGCGCACTCCTCGTCGGGGTGGTCACCAAGCACTGCCATTCCTTTTAACACTTCAATCGGCCCCTGGGGCATCCTGCTCTCGCTCCCTGCGCCTCCGGCGACCAGCGTGCTCGATCATCTGGGCCATCAGATCTCTCACCGGAGGCGCGTCGGCCTCCGGAATGTCCATGACTCCGGTTCCGATCTCGGTTGCATGCCGTTCGATCACTGCCTTCTCTTCCCAGATTCGGCCTGCCGTGCCCTTCACTGTTGCATCCCCCCTGAGGGGATAAAGCAGCACCTGTGTATGGGCGACCTCGATCACGAAGCGAGCCGTATTTCTCGGCTCGTATGGACGATGATCCTCCGCCTTGAAGATGTCGGGGTAGGTTCCCTTCCGGACTGGAGGGTGGACCAGATCGTTTCGTGCCTTGAACAAGGAGGCGAGGGACTGCCCCGGCTCTCGGTCGTAGGAGATCGGCGATTCCAGGCCGGCGAGCATCGGACCCATAACAAGCTTGTCGGTGGTCGGAAGACGATCGGCCGCTTCCAGGCTGCGCCCGGATAGATGGGAAGCGAGGAACTCATTTGCGTATCCCTCTGCGGCGAGGGCAGCGAACAGCACCGTTGCTCGGAGATGTCGTAGCCGACTGAACACCGCGTCGCCGCGTTGCTGGATCGGCCCAAGTATCGAATCCCCCGAATACCAGGGCGGCAACTCCCGATAGAGCACCTCGGCACTGCCTGCGTTGCGGAACTCATCAAGGGCGTGCAGCAAATACGTATCGGCAAGTGACGCAACGGATTCCGGCCCTTGCTGGAACTGCTTCAGTTCTTCGGACTTCATCGCCAGTCAATCTTGCAAGCGGGGCGGACCCTCTCAGCCGCTGTCTGGCGCCACCGCCTCCCCCCGTTCGCACACTTGCACTCGCGCGCGGCGGCGCGATCATGGCGCAGCTCGACGGCGGTATCGATATTCAGATCGGATGGCACCAGCTTCAACCCAAAACCGAAGCAAGAACAAAGCCAGTCAGCAAAGCGACCAGTGAAAACGCCTCAGACCATCAAGGACCGAGGCCCCTCATCGAGGTGAATCTGCCGTCCCTCAGAGCGTGTCAGCAACTCCATCCCCGCACCCCGACACACTACGAACCCTCCGATTCCGTGCCTGGGTGACTCTCGTCCGCCGAGCGTCCAGCGGCCGATTTTGGCACGGCTTCGCCGTGCGGCTGGCCGCTTGTATGGACGCCGGTAGGCGATGCAATTCTCGTTTTTTCTGGACAACCGATGCAGAGGAAATGCACAGCGACTCCAACAACGACTTCGAGCGACTGCGTCTCCGGAGGAGGTTGCACGCACCTGTGGGCTTTCCCGCCGCGCTGTCTATTGGGCGATTGCACGGGGCGAGCTTCGAGCGGCGCGGCTCTGTCATCGGCTCCGGGTTCAGCCTGCGGAGCTGGAGCGCTGGGTCGGCGAGCAAACGCTTACTCCGGCATCTCCAGTGTCGGGGCGGGCGAGACCCACGGGGAGAGTACGGCGCGGTAGCTTGAGAGCCATGCTCGACGAGGCTGAGGAAGTCAGGAGAGACGAACAGTGAGCGTTGAGCGGGTCGAGCGGAAAGGGGGGAGCTGTCTGGCGCGTGCGCTGGCGGGACGAGCAGGGCTTGGAGCGCTCAAAGGTGGTCGGCCGCAAGCGTGATGCCGAAGCGTTTGAGGCGGAGGTTGTTCGGCGCAAGCGCACCGGAGATCTGGATCTGCTCACAGGCGGGGGGCAAAAGCTCGCCGACTTCGCCGAGGAGTGGTGGAAGCTCTACGCAGTCCCCAACTTGGCGGCGCGGACGCTGCGCAGCTACGCGGGTCTCTGGGACCGGCATGTCCTGCCGCGGCTTGGTTCGATGCGCCTCAATGCGATCACCCCAGAGGTGATCGAGCGCTTTCGGGTGGAACTGGAAGCCGATGGGGTGGGGCAGCCGACGATCTATCGGGCGCTCGCCCTTCTCCAGGGCATCCTGCGGCGAGCGGTTGAGTGGCGACGGATCAGCCACAACCCGGTCAAGGCGGTGCAGAAGCCGAAGGTCCGTCGCCAGCGGGAGGTCCGGCCGCTGCCGCCGCTCGTCGTCGAGCGACTACGGGCCGTTGCCGCCAAGAGGCGCAAGCACGGCGCGCGGGACGCCACTTTGATCGGCCTACTTGCCTACGCCGGTCTGCGGCCTCAGGAGGCGCAGGCTCTGCGCTGGGGTGATGTGCGCGAGCGGACGCTCTTGATCGAGAAGGCCGCAGATGGGCAGGGGGGCGTCAAGCCGACCAAGACGGGGCAGGCGCGCACCGTTCGCCTGCTTGCGCCGCTTGCTCGTGACCTCGCGGAGCTGCGACTCCTGCGCGGTCGTCCCGACGATGACGTGCTGTTGTTCCCAAACGGCTCAGGCGGTGTCTGGAACGACCCGGCCTGGCAGACCTGGCACCGGGATGCCTGGCAGCCTGCCTGTCGCGCCGTCGGCCTGGAGGGCGCGCGTCCCTACGACCTTCGCCACAGCTTTGTCTCGCTGCTGATCCACGAAGGTCGCAGCGTGGTCGAGGTCGCGCGGCAGGCCGGGCACTCGCCGACAATGACGCTCGACGTCTATTCGCACGTCTTCGACGAGTTCGACATCGCGGAGCGCGTGTCTGCCGAGGATCAGATCGCCCAGGCGCGGTGCGATGTGTCCGGATTGTGTCCGCCTGGCTCAGACAAGGTGGACGAACAGCACAAATCCCCTGCTAATTCCTACAACCCCATCAATTTGCCGAGGATCTCCTTCATCACCTCGTCGGTGCCGCCGCCTATTGGGCCGAGGCGAGCGTCGCGGACGGCTCGCTCTATCCCGTACTCACGCATGTAGCCATAGCCGCCGTGGATCTGGAGGGACTGGTCGGCTATCTCGAGGACGGCGCGCTGAGTGACCAGCTTGGCCATGGTCACGTCTTTGATGCAGTCATGGCCCTCGTGGAAGAGGCGCAGGGCGTTGTAGGTGAGGGCGCGGGAGGCCTCGGCCCTGGTCGCCATCTCGGCGATCTGGTGGCGGATCGCCTGAAACTTGCCGATCGGGCGGCCGAAGGCTTCGCGGTCGAGGGCGTACTCGAGGGTCCGCTCGATCAGGCGCTGCATCGCACCGACCGCGCCGATCGACATCAGCAGTCGCTCCCAGGCGAAGTTGAACATGATCAATTTGAAGCCCTCGTTTTCCTCGCCGAGCAGGTTCTCCTCGGGCACCTCGACGTCGGTGAAGGCAAGCTCGCCCGTGTCGGAGGAGTGCCAACCCATCTTCTCGAGCTTCTGCGCGACCTCGTAGCCGGGCATCTCGCGCTCGAGCACGAGGAAGGAGATGCCGTGGTGGCCGCCCTCCTTGGTCGTCTTGCAGGCGCAGACGAGGAAGTCGGCGCGGACGCCGTTGGTGATGAAGGTCTTCGAGCCGTTGACGACATAGCCACCGTCGACCCGCTCGGCGAAGGTGGAGATGCCGGCCACGTCCGAGCCGGCGCCGGGCTCGGTGATCCCCAGGGCGCCGATCTTCTCGCCGGCGATGCCCGGGACCAGCCAGCGCTGCTTCTGCCCCTCGGTTCCGAAGTTGAAGATCGGCGGCATCGCGATCGAGGTGTGGGCGTTGAGGCCGGCCGCGACGCCGCCCGAACCGCCCGAGCGGGCCAGCTCCTCGACCCAGACCGCGTCGTGCAGGTGGGTGCCGCCCTGGCCGCCAAGCTCCTCGGGGAACTTCAGCCCGAGGAAGCCGAGCTCGGCACAGCGGCGATAGAGATCGCGGGGGAATTCCCGCGCCGCCTCCCACTCGTCGACGTTCGGCGCGATCTCCTTGGCGACGAAGCGGCTGACGGTCTGGCGCAGCTCCTCGTGCTCCTCGCCGAATGGG
>JASLJO010000023.1 GCA_030152505.1 Solirubrobacterales bacterium
GCCGCGGCGTGGCCGCTGCGACGATCGCGCCGCCGCCGAGCAGCTCGAGGGCGATGAAGGAGCGCACCCAGCTCTCGCGCAGGTCCGACCACATGACCACGGTCGGCATGGCGAGGAAGGCGGCGATCAGCAGCCAGCGCAGCCAGCGGCGGCGGTCGATCGGCTCGACGGTGAGCGCCGCAGCGAGCACCGTGGCGGCGATCGCGTAGGCGCCGAAGTTGATCTTGGTCATCAGCGCCGCGGCCAGCAACCCGCCGGCGAGGCCGCCGAGCAGCGCGGTGCGCCGCCCCGGACTGTGGACGGCGACCAGGGTGAAGCAGGAGAGCAGCAGGACGAGCAGGCCGTGCGGGTGCATCGGCTCGGGGAAGAGCGCGTAGAGGACGGCGAACGCCACCACCATCCCGGCGAGGCCGAGCGCCAGCCGTCCGGTGAGGCGCTGGCAGGCGAGCCCGAGCACGAAGCTGGTCAGCACCCAGATGACGATCACGACCGCGCGGCTGCCGTCGGTGGTGAAGGCATGGCCGCTGAGCGCCGCCAGGCCGCCGAAGAACTCGAAGAAGAACGGCCCGTAGGGAGAGAAGATGTCGGTGTAGAGAGGATGGCCGTGGGCGAAGGCGTTGAGGGTGACCAGCACCGTGCCCTCGTCGTCGTAGCTGGCGAAGCCGGCGAAGATCGCCCCGTAGGCGGCGACGACGGCCCCGAGCGCGATCAGCATGTAGAGGACGATCGCCCGGACGGTCGGGTCGGCGGCGGTTTCAGCCCATATCGAGCCGCCGCGCGGCTGCGGCGATCGATTGCCTGCCATCAGCGCGATTTCCCGCCGAAGCGCAGCAGGGGCACCCGCCAGGCGGCCTCGGCGACGATCGAGCGGTCCATCTTCGACGTCCCAGCCTGACGATCGCGGAAGACGATCGGCACCTCGACCACCTCGAAGCCCCGCTGGATCGCGCGGTAGGTCATCTCGATCTGGAAGGCATAGCCACGGGAGCGGATCGAGTCGAGGTCGATCGCCTCCAGCACCTCGCGGCGGAAGCACTTGAAGCCGCCGGTGAGGTCGTGCACGCCGACGCCGAGGACGAGCCGCGCGTAGGTGCTGCCGCCGCGGCTGATCGCCCGGCGCAGTGGGCTCCAGTCGGCGACGCCGCCGCCGGCGACGTAGCGCGAGCCAATCGCCAGGTCGGCCCGTTCGCCGGCCTCGAGCAGCCTCGGCAGGTAGGCCGGGTCATGCGAGAAGTCGGAGTCCATCTCCAGGATCAGGCCGGCACCCGCAGCGAGGGCGCGGCGAAAGCCGGCGATGTAGGCGGGGCCGAGGCCTTCCTTGTGGGGCCGGTGCAGAACCTCGATCGCCTCGTGCTCGGCGGCGAGGCGATCGGCGATCTCGCCGGTGCCGTCGGGGGAGCTGTCGTCGACGATCAGCACCCTGGCGGTGGCCGGCAGCTTCGCCAGGACCGCGGTTGCGAAGGCCTCGATGTTGCCCGCCTCGTTGTAGGTCGGCAGGACGAGCCAGGCCGGCCCCTGTGGTGCGCGCTGCGACATCGGCGGGATGCTATTTGTTGGCTGAGCGCCCGGGCCCTACGGTCGCGGCCTGCCGCCGGTGATATGGACCAGGGCATGCCAGGCGGGCTTCGGGCGATAGCGGTCGGCTTCGCGGAAGAGGCCGACGGAGTCACAGAAGTTGCAGTAGTAGCGCGAGTCTTTCCAGGTGAACCAGTAGGCCGCCTTGAGATTGAGCCGGTGGCGGTTGGCCAGCATGTAGCGGTAAGCGCCGCGCAGTTCGCGCGCCTGACCGCCGATGCCCTGCTCGAAGGCGACGACATTGGGGTCGTACTGCGATCCCCAGCCCATCTCGGTGATGTAGAGGCCGGCGCTCGGATCGTGGTTGCGCAGGACGACTTCCCGCATCTGCTCGACCATCCTTTCCAGATCTTCGACGTGGAAGGCATAGGGATGCAGGGCGACGGCGTCGAAATAGTGCCTGATGCCGGGAACCTGGTAGAGCGCTTCGAGGAAGTCGTCGGCGTCCATGCCGCGCTTGCCTTCCTGGTCGGGTTCGCCGAAGAGCCCGGAGAGGAGGACCTGGGCGCGGGGGTCGGCCGACTTGACCGCCTGGTAGCTGATCTTCAGCAGGCGGGCATAGCGGGTCGGGGAAACCGGATAGGCGAAGTAGAAGAAATTGGCCTCGTTCCAGATCTGCCAGACGTGGATCGGGATCACGCGGTGGACGACGATTCCGTCCTCGGCGACCTGGGGACTGTGCTCGGTCCAGAATTCCCCACCCGGGCCGTACCGTCTGACGACCGCTTCGACGAACGTCATCCAGCCCTGCCGCGCACGGGCGTTGTCGATCGGCAGCGTTTTCGACCTGTGCCCGATCCAGCGTGGAACGCCGGCGAGGAAGGGCAGCACCCGCAGGCCCTGGTTGACCGCGGTGGCGATCTCACGGTCCGTCCCTTCCCAGTTGTAGGGGCCGCGCTTGGTCGGCTGGATGCTTTCCCAGCCGATCGGCAGGCGGATGGCGCCGACGCGGGCGGCACGCAGGTAACGCGCGTCTTCTTCAGAGATCACCGCCTGCGGCACGATGCCGAAGAAGCTGCGCGGTGCCGCCTGAGCGGTGCCGGCGACCGAGAAGGATGTGTTGGCGGCAGCCCCGGCGACGGCTGCGACGGCAACCAGGGCAACGGCGATCGATGCTCTTCTCATCCTCTGTCCCATCTTTTCGGCTAAACCTGAAGGCGGCGCGAAGTCGCGGGGTCTCCCGGGCGCGGGCGGGGACTCTAAGCCCTACGATCGGCGGCAATGTGAACCCTTTGAGCGGGAACCCGGGGGGCGAGCTGCATCTCTGGCACGCGCAGCTCGGGGGCGACTCGCCCGCGGCCAGCGCGCTGCCCGCGGCAGAGCGCGAGCGTGCGGAGAGGCTGACCCGGCCTGAGGCAAGGAGGCACTGGGTTGCCTCGCGCTGGGCTCTGCGCCGGGTCCTCGGTCACCACCTCGGGCGGGAGCCGGCGGAGATCGAGCTGCGCCTCGGAGAGCACGGCAAGCCGTACCTCGCCGACCCGGGGGTCGCACTCCGCTTCAACCTCAGCCACTCCGGCGAGCTGGCGCTGATCGCCGTGGTCGAGGGTCTCGAGGTCGGCGTCGACGTGCAGCGGCTCGGCCCGCGGCCGGCGGAGTTCTACGCCCACTGGACGCGGCACGAGGCGATCGCCAAGTGCCACGGGGTGGGACTCTGGGCGCCTTTGCCGGATGCGCCGGTGACCGTGGCCGGCTTCGACGCGGGCACGGGATTCGCCGCGGCCGTCGCCGTCAGCGGCGAGCGGCTGCCGCCGCTGCGGCACCTCACCGTCGAGCGGGGCTGAGCCTCAGTAGGTGCCACCGAGCTTGCGGTGGTCCCAGGTTGCGATGCGCAGCGACTTGAAATGGATCGCCACCCGCTTGGGCGCCTGTGCTTCGAGCGCCGCCTTGGCGTCTCCCTGGACCGAGTCGATGCCCTCCGCGTAGCGCACCGTCAGCTCCTCGGCGAAGGCGATCACGGTCTCGAAGTCGCGGTGGATCTCCGCCTCCGCCTCGATCATCGCGCCGCGCAGCTCGCCGTACTCGTGGCCGGTCTCGATCAGCACCGTGGCGCGCGGGTCGCGTTCCAGGTTGCGCACCTTCTGCGACTTGGCGTAGGTCCAGATCCAGACCTGACCCTGGCGCGGTACGAACCAGAGCGGCATCGAGTGAGGGAAGCCACGCGGTCCGTTGGAGGAGATCACGGCGACCCGCTCTCCCTCGAGCAGCTCGAGCAGCTCCGCCTCGCTCAGCTTGATCTGGTCGCGCCGGCTCACCGGCCGGACTCTACGATGCCGCCGCGAGCGGTGCCTGTGGCAGAAAATTAGCGATCATTGTCATTCCTGCCACTGGACGGCGACCGCCGCGGGAGCGAAGATCGGCGCATGCGGATAGCGATCCTGCTTTTCGAGAAGCTCGCCGCCCAAGACGCGGTCGGTCCATACGAGGTGTTCCGCTGCGTGCCGGGCTGGGAGATCGAGTTCGCCGGCCTCCGTAAGGGCGAGGTCCGCTCCGAAGGCGGCCTCGGCCTCAGCGTCGACCGCACGCTCGACGAAGTCGAGGACGTCGACCTCGTCCTCGTTCCCGGCGGACGCGGCACCGAGGCCATTGTGAAGGACGAGGCCGTCCTCGACTGGCTGCGCCGCATCGACGAGCGGACCAGATGGACGACCTCGGTCTGCACCGGCGCGGAAATCCTCGGCGCCGCCGGACTGCTGGAGGGCAAGCGGGCGACCTCGAACTGGCTCTTCCTCGACCGCCTGCCCGACTACGGCGCCGAGGCGGTCGGCGGCCGCTGGGTCGAGGACGGCAAGACGATCACCGCCGCCGGCGTCACCGCCGGCATCGACATGGCCCTGCACCTCGTCGGCCGTGAGGCCGGACCCGAGGTCGCCCAGGCTGTGCAGCTCGGCGTCGAGTACGACCCCGACCCCCCGTTCGACTCCGGCTCCCCCGAGAAGGCCCCGGCGGAGATCGTCGAGCTGGTCAGGTCGGTCAGCCGGGCCGCTACCTCAGCCTGAGCTGAGCGCCGACGCGGCCGCCCGGGATCGCCACGAGCAGGTGCGCTTCGGGGCGGCCGCCGCCGCTGGTCAGCAGCTGCCCGCGCGGGCCGAGGCCGAGGCGGAAGGTATGCGAGCTGCCGCCGCCGAGCTGGAAAGCGTGGTGGGCGATCACCCTGCGCACCCTGCGCGTCCTCACGTGCATCCTGCCCCGGCGGCGGACGACAAAGCTCTGGGGGACCCGGGCGCGAACAACGATCTGACCCGGGCACTGGACACCCAGTGGCCACTCGCAGCGGACTCGGACACGCACTGCATTCCCCGCTGCCTTCGTCAGCAGCACCGAGATCGGCACCGGCACGCCGACGTTGCGGCAGCCGAGCAGCTTGTCGGCCCCGGGGCCGATGTCGAGCGCGTAGACGCAGAGGCGCTGCCTGCCGCTGCCGACGACCGGGAAGCTGGCTTCGAAGCCGTGGCCGGGGCCGGCGCGCGGGTAGAGCGCCGCGAGGTCGGTGCGTTCCAGGCCGGCGATCGGCCCGAGTTCGTAGCCGGTCGCCCCGCTTTCGCGGGCTTCGCCGCCGAGGTAGGCGCGGATCGAGACCTGCTTGTGCGGCGCGCTGGGGTCGAATGCCCAGCCGGCGATCTGCACCTGGCCGGGCGCCGGCGAGGAGACCGCGTCGAAGCTGCCACGGGGGTTGTCGTCGGACGATCCGGTCCCGGCGGTCGCTCCTTCGACGTAGTTGTTGTCGACGTTGATCGTCACTCCCCCATAGGTCTCGTCGTGGCCGCCGTTGTACTGGTGGATCCGATGGCCGACCCAGGCGCCGGCCGGGACGTAGGGATCCGAAGCGGCCGAGGCGCGCCCGTTCCAGTTGGCGAACCAGAGCTCGTCCGGCCCGAGGTAGGAGCTGCCGTACCTGGCGGCGAGGTCGGCGATGCCCGAGGCGCCGCTGCTGTAGACGCCGGAGACGTAGCCGAGCGCGTGCAGGCGCGCGGTCCAGGCGCCGAGGAAGGCCAGCGTCGCGTTGGTGGCGCTCGTGGTGCGCGTGTAGCTCTCCATGTCGAAGTAGATCGGGCTGCCTTCGCCAATGCCGGCGATGCGGGCCTGGTTGACGGCGTCGGTCGCCGCTTCGCTCCCCTGCGTGGCGGCGCTGGCGGCTGAGGTGCTCAACTTGGCGCAGGAGCTGCAGCTCGAGGTCGGCGCCTGCAGGCCGACGTAGGTCGGGATCAGGGACCAGCCGGCGGCGGTCTGTTCGGCGACCCAGCTCGCCGTCAGGTTGGGCTGCGAGCAACCCCGGTTGGCGCCGCCGATGTAGACGCCGATCGCCCGGTAGGGCGAGGACGACCAAGCGGACATCGAGCGGCGCGAGGGGGCCGTGCAGGCGTCGAAGCCGAGGCCCGTGTATTCGGAGGCGGCGGAGATGTGGGCGGAGGGGATACGGCTCGCCTGCGCGCGCGCCCGGGCGGCTCGGGCCTTTGCGCCCGGATCGACGAGGATCGCGCGCCGCCGCCCGATCGCATCCGCGGGGCAGCGCTGGCTCGTCCCGGGCCTCCCCAGGTAGACGGCCTTGCGGTCGAGCCGCACGCATGCACGCGGGTGCTCGGCCAGCCGAATGACCGGCCAGCCCGCAGGCACGGCAACCCGCTCCCCGTTGAAGGGGACCGTCTTGGCACTCGCACTCGCGGGCAGGACAGCGGCCAGCGCGAGCAGGCATAGAACGAAACGCCGCATCTACTCCCCCAACCATTCCATGGAGAGAACGTTTCGGCGGCTCAGCACTCAAAGCGCAAAATTGCGCTCAGGCAGGCAAAAGGTCCAGCTCGCGCCAGGGGCCCTCGCCGGCCATCGGCTGGGTGCGACCGTGCAGCCAATCCTCCTGCAGGTCGTCGTAGTGGGGGCTGGCGGGATGGCCGGACTGGCCGGTGAACATCTGCCAGCGCGAGCGCTCGGGGGCGGTGGGGTCGCCGACCATGCGCCAGCTCGGCGCCCAGACCGCCTTGTAGGGGTCATTGGGGTCATAGGCGATCTGGCTGACGGTCTCCTGCGCGCCGCCCGCCCGCAGGCTGCGGTTGAGCAACCTGCGCAGGAGCGGATTCGCCTCGCCCAGCGGGTGCGGGAACTCCATCTCGTGGACATGGCCCCAGCGCCAGCCCTCGGGATCGGGACCGAAGCGATCGCTGAGGTCATCAAGCGCTCCGGCCAGCGCCTCGAGCACCAGCTCGTCCCAGGGACGGCCGATCAGCTCGTCGTCGGCCTCCTCCCAGAGGTCCATCAGGCGCGAGTGCCAGCGCCAGGGAGAGGTTACGTGCGGCGTGAAGCCGTTGTCGGCGCGGTCGAGCCAGCGCTCGCAGAGATCGCGGTCGCCGATCGCCGCGCGGGCGACCTCGCGCGCCAGGCGCAGCAGGAAGGCTTGGTAGATCGTGCCGGCGATCGAGTCGGGGTCGAGCCGCCCGTCCCAACTGCGCAGCCGCTCGACCGCGCTCAGCTCGCGCTGCCCGGACGGCGTCAGCCGCCCCAGCCGCCGCGCCGCCTCCAGGCCCGGGATCGAAAGGTTGTCGGACTGCATCGCCTCGAAACCCTCGACATCGTGCTCGTCGCTCGCCCGCAGCAGTTCCTCGATCCGCCGGGCGCGGAAGCCGTCGAGCCAGTCGCTGGTGATGTGGTGCGGGTAGTCGTCGCCGACGATGCGATTGTTTGCGGTGACGAGAAAGCCGCTCTCCGGGTCGACGACCTCGGGCAGCTCGTCGTAGGGAACCTCCCCCTCCCACTCGTACTCGCCGTCCCAGCCGGGCTTGGGAAGGTCGGGGGAGCCTCCCTTGCGCAGCGGCAGTCGGCCGATCAGCTTGTAGCCGATCGAGCCGTGGCGGTCGGCCCAGATCAGGTTCGAGGCGGGCGAGGTGTGGCCTTCCAGCGTGGCGACCAGCTCGGGGCCCGAGCGGATGCCGTGCAGGTCGAACATGCCCTTGAACGCGGTCGGGTTGTCGAGGGTGATCCAGCGCAGGGCGAGCGGCTCGGCGTCGTCGGCGCCGAGCGCCGCGTTGACCAGGGGGCCGTGGTGGGTAATGCGGACGTCGAGCACCTCCGGCGCGTCACGGCCCTTGACCGCGATCTCCTCGCGCACGATCTCCAGCGGCCGCCACTCGTCCTCGAACAGGTAGCTGTCGCCCTCGACTCGCTCGACGAAGAGGTCCTGGACGTCGGCCATGACGTTGGTGAAGGTCCAACAGAGGTCGTTGTTCTGTCCCATGTAGACGCCCGGCATGCCGGGCAGCGAGGCGCCGCGGACGAAGCGATCGCCGAGCCTCAGGCCGACCTGGTACCAGATGCCCGGCATGCTCGGCGGCAGGTGCGGATCGCCGGCGATCAACGGTGCGCCGGTCGCGCTCAGCCTGCCGCTGACCGCCCAGTTGTTGGAGCCGCTCGCCTCGGCGGCCATGCCGATCGAGTGGCGCACGGCGTCGATCTGCTCTGCCAGGCCAAGCCCGTCGCCCGACCAGGCTTCCTGGGTGACGACCGGGTTGTCGGCGGGGTAGCCCGGGTCGAGCCGGGCCGCGAGCTCGGGCCCGAGCTCGCGCGTCATATCGGCGCGCA
>JASLJO010000220.1 GCA_030152505.1 Solirubrobacterales bacterium
ACTGGTCGATGTCGACCGGTTCGGGCCGGGCCGCTGAGAGCGGAATCGTTTCGCCAGCCTCCAGGCCTTCGCTGGAATCGCCGGGGACAATCTGCAGGTACTTCAAGCCGAGTGGCGATTTGGGCCGGATGATCATCGTCGAGTTGGCCGGGATCGGTTCAGCGCTCTTGTCGAGGCTGAGGTCGAGTTCGGCGGCAACGCGACCGTTGCCGACCTGGACCGGCTTGACTTCCTTGACCACCCCGACCCGCGAGCCCCCGATCCGTACCTCGTTGCCTTTGACCAGCGCGGTCGCGTTCGGCACCCGCGCCTTGAGGTTGTAGGTCGAGACGAAGGGCAGGCCGTTGTTGGCGTTGTAGGCGAGGAAGACGGCGACGATCACGACCAGCACCGTGACCGCTCCGACGATCGCCGGGCTGCTTGCCACTCCCTGTATGCCGCGGCGGCTTCTCATGGCCCCAGCAGGTAGTCGAGGAGGGCACGTTGCGGGCCGGCGGGCTTGGCCCTGGCGCCGAGCTGTTCGCCTTCGCCCAGCCCCGGCGATGCGGGAGCGGGGGCCGGCCTTGCCTGGCTCGGTGCGACGGCGCGTGGCTCGACCGGTCCGATGCCGGTCGAGGTACCGCCCGTCTTCCCGCCGAGCTGTTCCTGCAGGCGCTGATAGAGCCGCACCGCATCGGCCTCCGAGGACGTTGCGCTGGAGCCCGGCCCGTTGAAGTTCGCCGAGCAGCCCGACGTCGGTGCGGCCACGTAGTCGATGCAGTTGGTCAGAGCGGTCAGGCTCCGGGTGAAGTGACCGAACTGATCGAATTCGTTGATGGCGCCGCCGCTGTTGTAGATCAGGTCGGCGAGGCCGTCGAAGCCCTTGTTCTTCTTCGTGCTGACGAGGAATTCGGCGAGTTCGGAAACCGGGGTCGCGCCGCTGCGGCCGAGATCGCGGAGCTTTTCGATCACCGGGTCCGCGGCACGGAGCTTCGGGCCCGCCGTTTCCCCGTTGGCGCCCAGCGACTTGAATGAGACGGTCGAGGCCGCCGAGAAGGGAGTCAGCGCCCTGGTCGCCTTGGTCAGCGCCGGGGCGGCCTTGGCGAGCGATTCGGAGACCGGCGTGCCCGCCTTGGAGAAGTATTCGAGGCTGGCCATCGTCTGCCGCAGCTCGCGCAGGAAGGCAGGGAGCTTCTGCAGTGACGCTTCCAGCGCCGGGCCCTTTTCCGAACTGGCCTGCCCGGCGGCGCCGGCGTTGGTGAGGAAGCCGGCAACGCTGCGACGCTCGCGTGAGAGCGGGCCGAGGATCCGCTCGGAATCGGCGGAGAGCTGCGCCAGCTGGTCACGCTGGGAATTGAGAATGCCGAAGACGCGGTCGACGTCGCGCAGGACTGGGTTGGCGCGCTTGACCACTTCCTCGATGTCTTCGCCGCGACCGGCTAGGCCGGCGCCAAGTTCGTTGAGGACCAGACGGAACCGCTGCACGTAGGTCAGCTGGTTGATGTTGTTGATCAGGTCCGGGTCGACGCTGGTGCTGTTGTTCTCGAACGGCAACAGGTACTGCCCGGCGCCCGGTTGCCCGTCCTCGATCTGCTTCAGCGGCGGTGCGGGCTTGGAGCCCGGCGCCCGCGGCAGGGTCGGGCGGCAGTCGACGAACTTCTCGCCGATCAGTGACTGCGGCCGGATCAGGCAGCTCGCGTCGCTGCGGAAGTCCTGGAAGCCGGGGTCGGTGATCTTCATCGCGATCACCGCTTTGCCCGGCACCGCCATCGGCTCGCCGTCCTTGTAACTGTCGACCTCACCGGGCATCGTCACCCCGACCGATTCGATTTCGCCGACGTTGGCGCCGGCGATGCGAACTTCCTCGCCGGCGACCATGAAGCCGCCGCTGTCGAAGATGCCGCGTACGACGTAGCCGCTGCCGCTGCCGCCCCCGGCGGAGACCAGCATGACGACGACCACGATCGCGGCGACCAGCCCGGCTGCAAGTAGCCATTTCCTCATGGTCCGGGTGGCGCGTCGGCCGGGTTGCATTCCGAGGGGCTCACAGCCGAGCCCGCGAACGGTGGGTTGACGAAGGGGTTGGAGCCGTCGCCGGCCGATTGGGTACCGGCGCCTGGGCAGGGGCGGCGCACGCCGGCCGAGCTGCCGTATGCGTCGTACTGTTCGCTCGGTGAGATCGGTTCCAGCTCACCGTCGCTGCTGTTCCGTTTGAAGATGTTGAGCGCCAGCTGGGCGCGGGCGTAGTGACCGTTGCCGTCGTAGTAGCCGGCGACCTGCCCGAGCTTGCCGAAGCCGTTGAAGATGTCGGGGGTGTAGCTGCGGGCGAAGTTGAGCGACGGCTGGAACGCTTCGATCCCCTGCTCGGCATGCGGGAAGGACCTGGATGCGCGTTCCTGCACGACCGGCAGGAAGGAGAGCGCTTCGGCGGCGTCGTTGGCGAAGCCCTGGCGGCTGTTGGTGAGGCGCAGGTTCTTGAAGACCGGGACCGCTTTGGAGAGCACCGGCCGCAGTTCACTGAGGAAGGACGCCAGGTTCTTGGTCGCCGGCTTGGCCGTTTCCACCAGCGGGTCGACGTCGTCGAGCGCGGCGCGCAGGTTGACGAAGGTCGTGTTGGCCTGGCGCATGAAGGGGGGCAGCGCCCGCAGCGTCTGGTCGAGCGCCCGGTTCTGGCCGGCGATCGCGCCGAAGGCGGTGTTGGCATTGGAGATCGCGCTGGAGAGCGTCGCGCCACGCTGGGCGACGGCGGTGGAGAGCTTGCTCGAGCTGACGACGAAGCGCTCGAGCAGGCGCTGATCGGCGTTCAGTTCGCCGACGAAGGCAGTGGCGCGGTTGAGCCCGGGGCCGAAGTACCTGAAGGTTTCGTTCGCGTCCTGACCTCGGTGGGAGAACTGTTCGGCATTGCCGCGCACGAACTCGCCAAGGGCGCGCCGTACGGGCGTCGGGAAGGTGTTGAGGAGCTGATCGAGGTCGACCTCGGTCGTCGTCGAGCCGAGCCCGAGGGTCGCGCCTTCCTCGAGTGGCGGGTTGCTGTTCGGGCCCGGGCTGACCGAGATGTAATGGTTGGCCACGCCGGAGAGCGAGGTGGCGCGAATCACCGCGGTCGAGCCCTCGTGCAGCTCCTGTTCGGAGCTGATTTCGATCTCGGCCAGGTTGTCGTCGGTGAGACTGATGCTTTCGACCGAGCCGACCGCCTGGCCGCCGATCAGAACCTGGTTGTCGGGCACGAGCTGGGCGGCGTTCTGGAAGACCAGCTTGTACTTGTGCCCGCCGCCGCCGCCGAAGACGACCACGCCGAGGGCGATGACGACAACCGCCAGCGCCGCCAGCGCCGCGATGCGGGCGGGCGTCACCCCCCGGCTTTTCGCCGGGCCTTTCTCCTCGCCTAAGGGATTAGCGGCCACGGATCGTCGCTTGCGGTTCCCCCGCCTCCATACAGGGAAAACTTGCCGCCGAATCGTATCCGAGCGGTCAGCCACCACGCGCACGGCGCCGCCTGGCTTAACTCGAAGTCAACGCGCTGCAAACCGCGCACGAACGCGGCGTCAGACGTTGAGCCTGGGCAACACCCGCGCCAGCGGCCGCGGCAACCACCAGACACGGTCCCCGAGCAGCAGCATCAACGCCGGCAACAAGACGATCCGGACCACCGTCGCATCCAGCAGGACAGCCACCGTCAGGCCGACGCCGAGCTGGCTGATCGTGGCGATCGATGCGCCGGCGAAAGCGATGAAGACGGCCATCATGATCGCCGCGGCCCCGGTGATCACCCGCGCCGTCCGCTCCAGCCCGAACTCGACCGCGGCGGCGTTGTCGCCCTGGCGGTCATAGCTCTCGCGCATGCGCACGAGCAGAAAGACCGCGTAGTCGATCGAGAGGCCGAAGACGACGCCGAAGATCGCCGTCGCACCGACCGCATCGACGTAGCTGTGCCCGCCCAGCGGCCAGTCTTCGGGCAGGTTGAAGAGCAGGGTGAGGACGCCGAAGGCGACCGCGACCGTGGCCAGGTTGAGGCCGACCGCAATCGCCGCCAGCGGCAACGCGCGCAGCACGAGGACGAGGACGAGGAAGGTGGCGAGGGCTATCGCCGCGACCACGAAGGGAATCCGATCACGGGTCACCCGGCTGTAGTCGTTGAGCTGTGGCGGTCCCCCAGCGACGCCGGTTTCAAGCCCCGCTTCGCGGCCGAGGGCCTCCGCCTCGGTGTCGAGGCGCTTGTTGAGCGCGATCGAGCCGGGGGAGTTGAAGGTATAGCGGGAGATCACCAGGATCGCCGCGGCCTGGCCACCGTCGCCCAGGTCGACCACTTCCGCCGCGCGCTCACGCGGCCTGGGCCGGGCGCCGTCGAGGGCCGAGAGGACGAAATAGCCGGAATCGAAGATGCCCGGGGTGGCACGCTGGACTCGCCGTGCCCTGCGCTTCAACGAAGCCGAGCTGGAGAGCACCTGCACGGTGGCCCGGCGCAGCCCTGCCTGCAACGGATAGGACTCGCTGTAGCCGCGGCCGAGGTTTTCTTCGAGGGCGGCGGCGCCGTTGCGCAGCCGTGCAATCCCTCCGGCCAATGCGGTGGCGCCCGCGCCGAGCCGGGCCACGCCACTTTCGAGGCCTCCTGCCGCGCGGGCCAGGCGTGCCGAGCCGTGGGCGAGCTTTTTGCCCGCCCCCTCGAGCTTCTGCAAACCATCCGAGAGTCGCGTCGCGCCGTTGCTCAGCCGCTTGACCAGGGCGACTCCGGAGGCCAGCCAATCGGTCACCTGCTTCGATTCTTCGGCGTCTTCGACCAAGCCCGTCTGCAGAGCCGATAGTTCGGCCGGCAGGCCAGCATAGTCAGGGGCGTAGGCAACGCCGCTGGCGGGATCGGTGCCGCTCACCGCCGCGAGTGCGCGCTGGACCGCCGCCAGCGCCGCGCCGAAACCGGGGTCGGATTTGCCGACCGTCATGCCTTCGAGCTGGCCCAGCGCCGTCTTCAGCTGGGATTCGGCTTCCGCGGCGGGCGGCTGCAACCGCGGCACCGTCTGTTTCGAGACTTCGTTGAGCGATTTCTGCAGACGACGGGAGCGGACGAGAGCGTTGCGATTCAAGTTCGGGATCAGGCTCTGCAGGGCGAACTTGACATTCAGCCCGGCGATCGCCGCCTTGTGCTGAGCGCCGGCGAGGCGGCGGGTGCCGTCGGCGAAGGTCCCCAGGGCATCGACCGCGCGGCTGCTGCCGGCTTCGGCCTGAGCCAGACCCGCGGCGAGCGCCGCGGCACCGTCCTCCGCCTTGCCCGACCCCTCGGCCAGCAGACCGGCGCCATAGCTCGCCTTGGCGATCCCGCCGCGCAGCAGGGCGACCCCCGAGGCGGCCCGGCCGAGGTTGCGGCCGAGGCGACCAAGCTGTGCCAGGGGACCCGATTCGCCGCCGGTGGCGAGCAGGGCGCTCGCCTGGCGCAACGGTGCCACCGCCTTTGAGATCTGCGCCGGCCCAACGACTGCCTGCACGCCTGGTTGGGCCGCGATCCTGTGCTGCCAGCGGCTCAGCGCCGCCAGCCGTCGCGGTTCGGTGACGGTGCCGTGTTCGGCGGCGGCCACGACCACGAACGGCGCGTCGTAGCCGGGGCCGATCGAGCGCTCGATCAGTTCGAAGTCCTGGCGCGCCGGGTCGTCATGGGCCAGCTGCGTCTGACTCGGCGGGCCGGTCTTGAGGCCGATCGCGGGCGCGGCCAGCACGAGCACGACCAGCCCGATCGCGATTGCCACCGGTGCCGGGCGGCGCAGCGCGGCGCCGACCAGCGTCATCAGGCGCGAACGGCCCGCTCCCGGCGCCGGGCCGATCCGCCACCGGTCGATGTTCGGGCCGAGCAGCGTGAGCACGGCCGGGCCGACGATGACCGCGGTCAGCACGCTGAGCGCGACGACGAGCAGCAGGGTCGCCGCCAGCGAGCCGAGCAGCGAGCCTGGCACGATGAAGAAGGCAACCAGCATCGACAGCATCAGCGTGCTGCCGGCAAAGGCCGTGGTTCGCCCGGCGGTGCGCCGCGTGGCGCGGGCGGCGTCGCCCGGCGTCGCGCCGGCGGCGAGCTCTTCTCGGAAGCGCGAGACCATCAACAGGGCGTAGTCGACACCCAGCGCCAAGCCCATCATCGTGCAGACGACGAGCGCGAAGGAGTCGACGCTGAACCAGTTGGTCAGGATCGACAGCAGGCCGCGCGAGGCGATCACCGTCGCCGCGCCGAAGGCGAGTGGGATCGTCGCCGCGACCGGCGAGCGGAAGACCAACAGCAGGACGATCAGGAGGATCGGCAGGGCGATCAGCTCGCCGCGCTCAGTGGCGGCGATCGAGTCGTCCTGGATCGACCGCGAGAGCGTCGCATAGCCGGTCTGGGTCCAGCGCACCGGCGAGTGGATGCTCGCCGCGAGGATGTCGTTCAGTTCGGGAACGGTGTCGTTGACGGCCTCATCGATGCCGACATGGAAATCGACGATGACGATCGCCCGTCGGGGGCCGGGGCGAAGGCGCTGTACGGCGCCGAAGTCCCAGGGGGAGAGCGTGGTCACCGCCGGGCTGTCGCGGCGCAGGGCACGGACCAACCGGGGACCCTGCCGATCGAGCTGCTCCTCGGGCCCGCGCAAAAGGATCACGAAGGGGGAGCTGTCGCCGAAGTGCTCGCGCAGCATGTGGTTCGCGCGGGCGGATGACGTGCCGGGGATTTCGAGACTGCTCGGGCTCAGCTTCCCCTCGAGGCCGGCGCCCAGGGCGCCGAGCACGATCAGCAGCACGAGCGACACGGCAAGCACACGTCGCTCGCCGCGTCCGCTCCCCCTGCTCCCCCTCGAGGCCACCGTGCTAGTTTGGCGATCGGGGCCCACGGAGGGGACCGAAGATGCGGAAGACTTTGTTAAGGACGTTGGTCGTGCTGGCAGTTGTCGGCTTGGTCGGCGCGGTGGGGGCCGAGGCGATCAAGCTGCGGATCGGCAACATCGTCATCGTCGGCGACGGCGGCTTTTCACCGACGAAGCTGCCGAAGCACGAAAACGCGCCGATCAAGCTCTTCGGCCACGCCACCTTCAAGACGGTCGACGGCACCCGGCCGTCGCCGTTGCGCACGCTGACTCTCGAATTCGACAAGCACGGTGCGGTCGAGACTCGGGGCCTGCAGAAATGCTCGATGGCAAAGCTGGTGGCGACGACCACGCCGACGGCGCGCAAGCTCTGCCCCGGGGCGATCGTCGGCAAGGGCTTCGGCACCGGCGTGGTGGAGCTGCCGGAACAGCGCCCGATCAAGGTGTCCTCGCCGCTGACCCTCTTCAACGGTCCGGTCAAGCACGGCAACCCAACCGTCCTCGGGCACGCTCACATCGACTATCCCGGGCCGACGACGTACGTGATCCTGATCGAGATCCAGAAGGTCCACCACGGGCGCTACGGCTTCAAGACGGTCGCCAACTTCCCGAAAATCGTCAACGGCTACGGCTCGCCGACCTCCGGCCATCTGACGATCGGCCGCGAATGGACCTATCACGGCAAGCGGCTCAGCTACGCCAACGCCCACTGCGCTGACGGAAGGCTGCAGGCAAAGGCCGCATTCAGCTTCGAAGACGGCAGCTTCGTCCAGGGCACCGTCTTCAAGCCCTGCACCGTGCGCAGGTAGCAGCGGCCGCGGGCCGCTACCCTGGTGGGTACCGGGGTGTTTTAGGAGGCGATGATGGGAAAGTGGCTTTTCGCGGTGGGCGTGCTGCTCGTGACGTCGGCGGCGCTGCTCGCGGGCTCGAGCGGCGCGGCGACCGTCAGGGTGGGAACCCTGGTACTGCATGCCGACGGGGGATTCGAGCCGAGGCTGCTGCCGAAGCACGGCTATGCGCCCATCCGCTTCCAGGGATACGGCCAGATCAAAACCACCGACGGCTCGATGCCGCCGGCGCTGCGGCACGTCAAGCTTGAATTCGACCGCGACGGGCTCCTGACCACGACCGGCCTTCCGGTCTGCCCAGTCGCCAAGCTCGAAGGGACCACCACGGCGCAGGCGCGACAGCGCTGTCACAGTGCGATCGTCGGCAGCGGTCATGTCGGAGCGGTGGTCGACCTCCTCGGTTTGGCGCAGATCGATCTGCGCGTGCCTCTGACTCTCTTCAACGGCGCCCGGCGGGGAGGCGATCCTATCGTCCTCGGCCACGCCCGGGCGCCCTTTCCGATCTCCGAGACCTACATCATCGTTGCCCCGGTCGAACGGCTTCAGAGCGGCATCTACGGATATCGCAGCTCCTTCGACATCCCGCCGATCGCCGGCGGTTTCGGCTCGCTGACCCGCATCGACGCCAAGATCGGCCGCCTTTACAGGTCCCGTGGCCGCGAGCTCAGCTACGTCTCGGCCCGCTGCTCGGACTACATCCTGCAGACCCGCGGCCTCTTCGACTTCGCCGACGGCACCGTCATCTCCGGCAGCGTCTTCAAGAGCTGCGCCCCGCAACCCTGACATCCCGCACCGCGGTCTTCCTATACTTGCCGACCCCGGGCCGTTAGCTCAGTTGGTAGAGCAGGAGACTCTTAATCTCAAGGTCGAAGGTTCGAGCCCTTCACGGCCCATCTCTTCGCGGCGGGCTCACCCGCCGGGCGTTGCACTGCCACCCAGGCCGCCGAAGGGACTCTGCAGGGCTCCTTTGCCCACTTCCCTTTCGTATTTGGCGACTTCCTTCTTCTGTTTGGCAAACGCCTTGCTGTTTTTGCGGAATTCGGCCAGCTGTTTTTCCACGCCCTTGGCTTCCGCCTTGGTGGGTGCTTCTGCCGCTGCCCGCTTGGTGGTCCTGTCGCCTCCGGCGTATTCGCCGTTGAAGTACTGGTAGATCGCCAGTGAGCTGAGGGTGCCGAGGCTCGGACTCTGCTGCACGGCGATCCTCTGTGCCTTGGTGCCCGCCGCGACGAATCCGACCGCTTCGGCGACCGTCGAACTGGATTCCGCCAGCCGGAAAAACGTCTGGCCGACGAACTGCGCGCCCGTCGCGCTCGGCTCCTTGGCCTTCTTGAGGTAACGGGCCCAGGCTTCCGATGCGGCATTGAAGTCTTCTTTGGCTTCCAGGCTGACCGTCGGCACTTCGGTTTCCGCGGTCGGTTCGATCTGGGCGTTGCCGGCGTTGATCCGAGCGCGGGTCAGCGCCAGAAGCAGCTGCTCGTTGTCGGGGTTCTCCGCCAGCCGGCCTTCGATCTGTTCCGCCTGTTCCTCGAACACCTTGGCGGCGCTGCTGCTGGAGCTCGAGTTGCCGACCAGGTTGCCGAGGCTGAACGGGCCGACGACGAGGAAGAGGCTGGCCCCCATGAGAAGGGCGAGGGTCGCGTAGACGAAGCGGATGACGTGCCTACGCCGCCCGCGGGTGTCGAAGAGCATTCGTCGCTCACCGCTCGATGCCATTGCCTCTCATCTCTCCTGGGTTGACGGTTGGGCCGTGCTCCCACTCGCCCCCGGCCTGTCGAAGGCGCGTGCAAGCAAGATACTCAACTCGTATAAAGCAAGAAGGGGAACCATCTCGATCAGCATCGAGATCGGGTCGATTCCCGGTAGCGCCGCGGCCACGAGGGCGATCACCAGGTAGGCGTAGCGGCGATTGGCGCTGAGCTGCCGGGTGCTGACGATCCCCAGGCGGGTGACCGCGAGGATCGCCAGGGGAAGCTGGAAGACGATGCCGGCGGCGATCATCGTCGTCGAGAAGAAGCTGTAGTAGTCGCGGGCGCGAACCTGGACGTTGAACTGGCTGTCGTTGAAGCCCAGCAGGAACTTGACCGCCGCGGGCATGACGACGAAGTAGGCGAAGACGACACCGGCGAGAAAGAGCAGTGGGGCCATCAGCATGATCGGCAACACGACCCGCCGCTCGGCGTCGCTGAAGGCCGGCAGGACATAGGCATACGCCTGGTAGAGCAGGACCGGCAGCGAGAGGACGATCGCGCCGTAGGCGGCGACGGTCAGGGTCGTCGTGAAAGGCTCGGTGACGCCGAAGGTGATCAGCTTCTCGTGCGCGCTCGGCAGGGGCCTCGAGGCGATTTCGAGCAGCAGGTGGCTCTGCCAGAAGCAGAGCGCCAGGGCGACGGCGAAGGCCGCGGCGCAGACGATCAGGCGGTGGCGCAGCTCGTCGAGGTGCTCGACCAAGCTGAGGCGGTCTTCATGGGAGACCGGCCGGACGCGGCGGGGCATCCCGGACAGCCCTCGCTCAGGACCGCTTGTGCGCGACCGGCTCGGCCTTCTCGTCCGCGACCGGCCCGGGGTCGGCGGCGGCGATCTCGGGCTGCCTCGGGGGCTCCTCGTCGTCGTGCTCGCCGGTCACCGAGCCTTTGAACTCGCGGATGCCCCGGCCGAGTGAGCGCCCGAGCTCGGGCAGGCGTTTTGGGCCAAAGACGATCAGGGCGATGATCAGGACGACCACTATCTCCAGGGGACCGATGTTTCCAAGCATCGACCTATGGTAACGGGCACCGGGCTGCGGCCGGATCAGCCCGAATTTGCGCCAGCCACCTACCTGATTCTGGGGTTTTCTGCGATCTTCGCGGAAAAGTGCGGATTTAAACATCGACTCGCGTGTTCGATAGTCAGAGCATGAGCGAGGCGAGCCGCACAACGACGAAGACTGAGGCTGGTCTTCACGTCTGTCCCGAGTGCGGCTCGAACCTCGTGCAACCGACCCGCTGGGAGCAGACGCCCAAGCGTGGCCACTGGCGTCTCTGGCGCCGTTGCCCCGAGTGCGAGTGGCGCTGCGACGGCGTCCATGGCGAAGGCGAGATCGATGCTTTCGACGAGGCGCTGGACGACGGAGCCGAGGCATTGGCGACCGAGCTGCAGGAGCTGGAACGCGAGAGGATGCGGGAAATTACCGAGGTCTTCGCCACCGCCCTCGCCGCCGATCTGATCACGGCGGACGACTTCGCGGGGTCATCCCGGTAGGGACCGGCCGTCAGCTGTACCTCTGCACCACTCCATCCGCCACGAGGTCGAGGAGCTTTCGCTGTTCGGCCTCGAAGCCCGCGAGCTTTCGCTTGCCTTCGGCGACCATCTCCAGAGCTCGGGAGCGGACCTGCCGAAGCGCCCCGGTCGCCTCGATGCGATCACAGAGGGCCTCGGCGGCGGCGGCGTCGAGCGAGCGCAGGTCGATCTCGCGGATCCCAGGATCGCGCTCGGCGGCGAGGACAAGCGGCAGGGTCACGGTGCCGTCGAGCAGGTCGGTCCCCCGCGCCTTGCCGGTCCGCTCGGGCGGTCCGGAGACGTCGAGGACGTCGTCGAGCAACTGAAAGGCGAGGCCGATCGATGCGCCAAAGGCACCCAGCGCCTCCTGGTCATGGCCGAGCAGGCAGGCGCATTCGAACAGCGCCGCCGTCTTCAGCCGACAACGCTGCAGGTAGCGCTCCTCGCCGATCGATGCGTCGTAGGCGTCCTGGCGCTGGGCCAGCTCGCCTCGGGCGAGGGCAACCGAGGCCGTCGAAAGCAGCTCGATCGAGCGCAGGTCGCCCGCCTCGGCCAGCAGGGCGAAAGCACGCGAGAAGAGCAGGTCGCCGGTCGCCGTCGCGCGCCGGCGACCCGAAGTCTCCGCCACGGTCGGGCGTCCGCGGCGCAGCGGCGCGGCATCGAGGACGTCGTCGTGGACCAGCGTCGCCATGTGGACCAACTCGATCGCCGTCGCCGCCCGGATCGACTCCTCCTCGCCGTCCTCGCCGGCGCAGAGCAAGACCAGCATCGGCCGCAACCGCTTCCCTCCCGCCTCGAGCGTCCTCGCCGCATCCGCCGCCAGCGCCTCGCCGTAACCGCTCCCCTGCTCCCGCAGCATCTGCTCGACTCGCCCGAGTCGTGCCGGTAACCAGCGGCTCGACGCATCGAGGACGGCGGTGACCGGCGGCGGTACGGCCGAGTGGCGGGTCACTCCCCGACGACGCCGCTGTGGATTGCCAGGATCCCCCCGGCGGTAAGCAGCCAACGGATTCGCTCGAAGCCGGCCGCATCCATTTTCGCCGCCAGACCCTGTGGGTCGGGAAAGCCGTGGACCGACTCCGCCAGATACGAGTAAGCCTCCGGATTGGGCGTGAGGCGGCCGAGCATCGGAACGACGCGATCGAACCAGAGCGAGTAGAAGGTCGAGAAGGGCGGTCGCCGGGGCTA
>JASLJO010000102.1 GCA_030152505.1 Solirubrobacterales bacterium
GAAGGCGATCGAGTGGGCCAACGGCACCCGCTACGGCCTCGCCTCCTCGGTCTGGACCCGCGACGTCGGCCGCGCGATGCGCGTCGCCAACGCCCTGCGCTTCGGCTGCGTCTGGATCAACGACCACATCCCGCTCGTCTCCGAGATGCCCCACGGCGGCTACAGGGAATCCGGCTACGGCAAGGACCTGTCCATCTACGCGCTCGAGGACTACACCGAGATCAAGCATGTAATGATCAACCTCGAATGAGAGGGGCCATGGCAGGGGTTGCGGCGGTCGCGCTGGTCGCCGCCGCGATCACATTCATGGGCGCCGCGGCGCCCGAAGAAGAAGAGACGCTGCGCTGCCACGGGCGACGGGCGGAGATCGTCGGCACGGATGGGAACGACGTGTTGCGGGGTACGCCCGAGCGCGACGTGATCTGGGGCGGGCCCGGAAACGACGAGATCACCGGCAGCCTCGGCAACGACCTGATCTGTGGCGGCGGTGGCGATGACCTGATCCACGGCGGCCGCGGCAACGACGAACTCTACGGCGAAGCCGGCACCGATCGGGTGATCGGCGACCTCGGCGACGACAAGGCCTCGGGCGGTGCGGGCGAGTTCGACGAGGTGGCCGGCAGCCTCGGCATCGACACCCTCAACGGTGGCTCCGGCAGCTTCGACCTCGTCCACGGCGACTACGGCTACGACCGCATGGACGGTGGGCCCGGCGAAGACGACATCGCCTCCTTCGCCACCGACGCCGCCGGCGGCAAGGGCGCCGGCGACTGGGTCTCGCTCGCCGCACATAAGGCGCGGGGCGACGGCCACGACCGCCTCTTCCGCCTTGAGGACATCGAAGGCTCGGCCTTCCGCGACACGCTGATCGGCGATGGCTCCGACAATCGCATTGTCGGCGGTCCCGGAGACGACATGCTGCTCGGCGGCGGCAGCGCCGACGAGCTCATCGGCGGCCAGGGCAGCGACGCCTGCCAGGGAGCCAAGGGCCACACGATCTCCTGTGGCAAGGAAGCCCCGCCGAAGGCCTCTGCCTACATCCAGCTCGACCGCACCAAGGGCGGCGGCGGAGGGCTGGAGATCATCGGAGGCGGGGGGCCGGACGACTTCGCGGTCGCTTTCGACGAAACGACGGAGACCTTTGGCATCAGCGCCGCCAGGGGAATCGCCATCGGCGCCGGTTGTACCCGCGCCGGCAACGATCCCACGCGAGTCACCTGCGCGGCCGAAGGCCCGGCGCGCTGGCTGACGGCCGACCTCGGCCCCGGCAACGACCGCTTTCGCGCCGAAGGCTCACTGGCCGGCGCCCAGAACGTGCGCATCGCCGGCGGCCTCGGCGACGACACGATCAAGGCCGGCCCCGAGGACGATCTGCTCGAGGCCGGTCCCGGCGCCGACAGGCTCTACGGCGGCGACGGGTCGGACGGCCTGGTCGGCGGCCTGCCCGGGCCGACCTTCCTCTACGGCGAAGGCGACGGCGACCTGCTCGCCGCGGGCGGCGGCTGCGCCGGCGGGGCGATCGTCGGTGGCGAAGGCCGCGACGATGCCTCGTTCGCCGAGACCCAGGCCCACCCGGGCATCCTCTACATCTCCTTCCTCGCACACAAAGCCTGGATCGACGTGCTGATGGGCCACGGCTGCCACCCGGTCCGTCTCGACCCCTCCGACGAGGACATGGAGGGCTCCTTCGACAACGACGTCCTGATCGGCGACAGCGGCCCCAACGCGTTGCTCGGCCAGCCCGGCCAGGACCAGTTCTTCGGCCAGGGCGGCGAAGACGTGGTCGACGCCCGCGACGGCGTCCGCGACTTCTCCATCCAGTGCGGCACCGGCCACTACGTCCAGCCTCCGGTGCCGCCGAAAAGCAAACAGAAGCCCGAGCCGATCCTCCACGGAATACCCGCCGGCCGCGCCCTCACCGACTCGTTCGATCCCGCGTCGCTGCTCTGCAGCGATGTCGTGGTCGGCACCCCGGTCGCCGGTTTGAATAACGGCGGCTGACTGCCGCCGAGCCGCTGCCCGCGCCCGCGTAAGCGGGCCCCTTGACATCCAGACACACGTGTGTCTTAATGCCCGCAGCGCTTCGGAAACACGGATGTCCGTGTTCCTGGTGAGCACAGGGAAAAAGACGAGTCGCACGAGGGCCGCCCAGGGAAGCGGCCGGCAGAGGGCTCGAGGGACAAGGAGAGAGCTACGTGAGAAGCCACCCGAAGGCATCGTCGCTGGGATCGAACCTGGGCCGGGGCGAGAGCCGCCGCCCGTTCCGTCGTTCCGGCGCGCTCACGGCCGTGTTGGTTGCGCTCGTGGCGGCAGCTTGCCTTCTTCCGGCCTCCGCTTCGGCGATCGAATTCCGCACCCAGACCGACTCCTTCGGCCCCGACGGGACCTCGGGAACGAGCTTCGAAGTGCTCGGCCCGCTCGCCTTCGACCAGGGCAACGGACACCTCTACGGCTATGACCAGGAAGCGGGGCAGCTATACGGCTTCGATGCCTCCACGCCGGGCAGCCATCCCGAACTCGGCGGCAGCTTTCCGATGAGCAGGACGTCCGGCTATGAAGACGATCTCGCCGTCGACAGCTCCTCCCACCATCTCTTCCAGACCAGCCACAGCGGCCACCAGCTGCTCGGCTTCGATGAAAGCGGAACGGCGCTCTCAGGCTTTCCGATCAGCGGCTTCAACTACATCTGCGGCGTCACCGTCGACGAGGACGGAGACGTCTGGATCTCTGACGGAGAAGAAGTCAGGGAGTACAGCTCCGCCGGCGCGCTCATCAAAACCATCTCCGTCAGCGGGGAACCCTGCCGCATAGCAGTCGACGCGGAAGAGAACGTCTTCATCGGCATCTACTTCGGCCCCGTCGTGAAGTACACCGCTGCCAGCGGCTACACGGCG
>JASLJO010000115.1 GCA_030152505.1 Solirubrobacterales bacterium
TTCCCATAGCTGACACTCGGGTTCCTAAACGACAGCGCAAAGATAAACAGACGAGTTTGGCTTTGTCAAGGAACGAGAGTGGTATGGCGCTCTATATGGCTCCCAGAGCGCGTTTGGGCAACCCAAGTCGCGCGACTTAGACGCGAAAACCAGGGCAAGCGAAGACGGATCTAGAGACGATCCGTGGTGGAGAAGAAAGCGGAGGGGGTGGGATTCGAACCCACGAGCGCCTTGCGACGCCAACAGTTTTCGAGACTGCCCCGTTCAACCACTCCGGCACCCCTCCGGGGCAATGCAGAGCCAAATCCTATCGACGCCGAATCTGGAGGGAACGCCGGAGGGAACGAAACCCGATCTGAAATCCCGGGTCGTTCGTCCTATCGCCCGTCCTGACCAACGTCGTACTTCGTAGCGCGATGGCACGTTCCTCGCGGTGCCATAGGGTTGCGTCGTGCCGTTCACTCTCAGGAACCTCAAGGAAGACTTGGAGGACGTTGGGTCCAACTTCGACGGCGCGCCGGACCTGGAGTTCCGGCTGGCGACCGAGGCGCTCGAGCTCGAGCAATCCGGCCTGGGCTACCAGCGCGTCCCGCCCGGCTATCGCTTTCCGTACGGCCACACGCACAGGAAGCAGGAGGAGGTGTACGTGGTCCTGCGCGGGAGCGGGCGGATGAAGGTCGACGACGAGATCGTCGCGCTCAAGGAATGGGACGCGGTGCGCATCCCGCCCGGTACGTGGCGAGGCTACGAGGCCGGGCCGGAGGGCCTCGAGATCCTCGTCATCGGCGCGCCCAATCTCGGCGAGGCTCCGCGCGAAGACGTCGATGGCCAGCGCGACTGGTGGACTGACTAGCCCTCGACGGCCGACCGCTGGGATGGATTTCGGCGAACGCTGCCGGTCACACCCCGGTCAGCCCAAGCGGCGAGGCGCGTCGCCACGCTGTAAAGCGCATTGCGTATACCGCTATCGCAATCATCAGCGGCAGCAGCCACCACGCGTAGTAGTGCCTTATGAAGACCCCTTTGAAGAGCCCCAGCGTGAACACCGCGAACACCCAATGTTCGCCGACGTGGCGCAGAAGGCGGACGCGGGCAGTACCCATGGCCTTTGCAATGCGGCTGAAAGAGGTCAGCACCATTCCCGCCAGGACCATGTAGGTCACGAATCCGGGGGTCAACCCGAGCACCGCTGGCGGTGGGCTGGGTGGGAGGCTGAGAAGATGGGCGATCAGCACGAGGTGGACCGCGATTACCGCGGAGAACGCGAGCCCCAGCGGGCGGCGACGAAGGAGTAGCCATTCGCTGAGTTTCCCCGGCCACAGAACGGCAAGCGCTGGGGCCGCGTAGGCGCCGACCAGAAAGGGAGCCGCGAGCAGGGCGGTTGCGCGCAGCCCAGCGGCGGTGCCCGGCTGGCCGGTTCCAACGAGAGCCAGGCAGAGCGCCGCGAGCATCAGCCCCGCCGCTCCTGCCGCGAGGACGATTGCGTTGCCCCCGCCACGCACCCGCTCAGCCGACCGCCAACCCATCCTCAGCGAACTCTAGTGTGTGCTGGCACGGCCAGCGTGTTCTCTCGGGTCAACTCGCATCTCCATGCAGGCCCGATCGCTGAAAGGATTGAAGCATGGAGAAGAGCCTGCCCCGAGAGGTCTCCAAGCCGTGGGGCAGCGAGCTGTGGTTTGCGCATACCGAGCGATACGCCGGGAAGATCCTTCGGGTTCGCGCCGGCTGTCGCCTGTCCGTCCAGTTCCACGAGGAAAAGGACGAGACCTCATACGTCCTGTCGGGCCGGGTGATCGTCTCCCAAGGCGACTCCGCCGAGACGATGACCACCCAGGAGCTCGGACCCGGGGAGTCGTGGCGCAATCAGCCACGGATCATCCACACACTCGAAGCGGTGGAGGACGCCGAGATCATCGAGGTCTCGACGCCGCAGCTCGAGGACGTCGTGCGTCTGGAGGACCGATACGGGCGAGTCCCGCGCGTCGATCAGCCCCAGGCCGAGTGAGCGGACAGCTCGGGCTTCAAGACTCAAGGGGGCGCGCGGGAGCGCCGATGCAGGCACCGTGCAAGGCAATGTGCAGACCCGCGTCGGACGGTTCTTCGACCGTCATCCGGTGCCCCTGCGGCTGTTCGCCGTCTGCGCGCTGCTCTGGGGCGTCGGCTACCTGATCTGGCGCTTCGGCTGGAGCGGCCAGGGCGCCAACCCGGTGCTCTACGCGATGCTGCTCGTCACCGAGGTCTACGGGCTCTGGGCGCTGGGCACGCTCGCCTGGTACTCGTGGTCGCGGCCACCCGCCGTGCGCCCACCGGCAACGCCGGGGCGTGAGGTCGACGTCTACGTCTGCACCTACGACGAGCCACTCGAGGTGGTGGCGGCGACGCTGGCCGGCTGCCGGGCGCTGACCTACCCGCACATCACCTACCTACTCGACGACGGACGGCGGCCGGAGATGGAGGAGCTGGCGCGGACCGCCGGTGCCGAGTACCTGACCAGGCCCGACAACTCGCACGCCAAGGCGGGCAACATCAACGCCGCGCTCCCCCGCACCGAGGGCGAGCTGGTGCTGATGCTCGACGCCGACCACGTGCCAATGCCGGACGCACTCGACGCGATGGTCGGCTACTTCGACGACGAACGCGTCGCCCTGGTGCAGAGCCCGCACGACTTCTTCAATCACGACTCGGTCCAGCACTACGTCGTCGGCCGTCACGAGCAGTCGCTCTTCTACCGGGTCGTCTGCCCAGGGAAGAATCGCCACGGCGCCGCCTACTGGTGCGGCTCGGCAGCGGTGCTGCGGCGCCATGCGCTACTGGAGATCGGCGGCGTTGCGACCGAGACGATCGCCGAGGACTTCCACACGACGATCCGCTTGCTGCGTCACGGCTGGACCAGCCGCTACCACGACGAGGTCCTGGTCCAGGGCCTCGCCCCGCACGACCTCGACGGCTACCTGCTGCAGCGCGACCGTTGGGCGCGCGGCAACCTCGCCGTCTTCACTCTGCCCGAGTCCCCCATGCGCGCGCGCGAGCTGCGCCCGCTGCAGCGTCTCTCCTACTTCGCCAGCCTCGCCGCCTACCTGGCGCCGCCGATGCGGCTGCTGCTGCTGGCGACGCTGGGGCTGGTGATGTGGACCGGTGCGCTGCCGATGAAGATCAGCGTCCTCGCTCTGGCGGCGCTGTGGCTGCCGTCGGTCTCGCTCAACCTGCTCGCCGGCTCGGCGCTGACCCGCGGCTACATGAAGATCGGCGAGACCGCCCACTACGAGCTGCTGACGATGGAGATCTACACGCGGGCGCTGCGCTGCATCTTCCGCCCTGGTCGCACCGCCTTCAAGGTGACGCCCAAGCAGGGGAGCGATGGTGGTGGGCTCGCGGCCGTTCGCAAGCTGCATTTGGTGATCGTCGCCGCGGTGGTGCTCCTCGGGGGCACCGCCCTGCGCCTCCTCGACCTCGCCGGCATCGGGCCGCTGCACGACCTGCCGGGGATCGCCGCCTGGATCGTGCCGCTGCTCGGTCTGATCGAGCTGCGCCGCGTCCTGCGCACTCTGCTCGCCGTCGGCCGCCGCCATCAACGACGCCAGATCTACCGCTTTCAAGGCGAGGCTCCTGCCCACTGCTTCGCGGCCGGCGGCCACATAGGTGGCCACCTGGTCGACGCCAGCGCCGCCGGAGTCGGACTCGTCCTCGACGCACCGGTATCGGTCGGCGAGCGTCCCGCGGTCCTGCTCGAGCTCGAAGACGCCATGGGGACCGCCCATGAGGTCGCCGCCCAGGTCGAGATCCGCTCCTGCCGCGAGGCCGACGGGCGCCACCTGGTCGGCGCGACGATTGAGAAAATCGATCCCGCCTCGCGCATGCGCCTGATGGAGTGGTGCTACGTCGTCTGCAGCCACGAGCGGCTACGTGGCCGCCGCCCAGCGACTGCCGCACCGGTCGAGGGCGAGACGATCGTCCTGCCGCTGGACGCCGCGTCGGACCGGGCAATGGTTTTACGCGAGACGCCCGAAGCCGCCTAGATGGTTGGCGCCCGCGCCTCGGCTACGCCCAAGGCTTCGCCATGGCAGCGTTTGTACTTCTTGCCACTGCCGCACCAGCAGGGGTCGTTCCTGCCGATGAGATCCGGTTCGTCCTTCACCAGGGTTTCGCTGAGGTCGGGAGACCGGCGCGATGGGCTCGACGACAGCCTCCCCGCCGGAGCATCCGGCCGATCGCCCTGCGGAGGCCGGCGAACGGCAGCCCCAGGGCCCTGCCCTCGATCAGCGCGTAGAGGCCGAGCAGGATTCCGCAGGAGTGCGAGTCGCTGACTGCCCGTCCTCTGCGCTGCTGCGGAGCTTCTTCGCCTCCCGGCGCTGAGATGGTGAGAGCCGAGCCAATACCCTGTAGCCGAACCCGGAGAGGTGTCCGAGTGGCTTAAGGAGCGCGACTGGAAATCGCGTGGGCGGGGTTAACCCGCCTCGTGGGTTCGAATCCCACCCTCTCCGTAGATAGGGCCAAATCCCGAGACCGTCAGCGTGGCTAGCGGTACCTGGCGCGCAATTCCACCCATACCGAGGACGCCAGCAGCGCCAGCAGTGCCGCGAACGAGACGATGACGAAGGAGGTGATTTCTCGACCGCCCGGCAGAGAGCCATCGTTGGGCGCCGCGGGGGAGGCGCTCGGCCTAGCGGGGTTCTCGGAGGGCGCGGGATCGCCACTCGCCCGGGCGATTCCCAGCAAGAGCAACCGGGCAGCGTCGAATACCGTAGGCGGGCGCGTGCCTTCCGGCCGCCGGTCTCCCCACTGCGCCGGGCTTGCGCCATCTGGCCCAAGCGCTATCGCAGGCCAGACGCGAGCGAGCCACCGTCGCAGAGGAGCCGCCCGCCCCGTCTTGATCGAAGGCGGAGCGCTCGCCGCGGCGAGTTTCCGTCGAGGCGCTCCCGACGTGCGAGCATCGACCTCGGTGGCGCCGACCTCAGAGGTGGGTGCACTCGCTCCGCGATCGCTCTGGCGAACCGAGGTCTCGCCGCTGGGAACAGAGGAGGCCGCCTTTCTCGCGGCCCCGGTCGTCCCGCCCACCGAGGGCACGTCAGCAGCGGGACTCGGGACCTCCGTCGTATTTCCTGACGGGGCCGGCGCGGGGCTCGATGATGGAGAGGACGCCGGCATCACTCCAGTTGGCAACTTGACCGGAACCTGAGGCACAGCCGGAGCGGTCGGTGCCGGCGGGGTCGCGGGTGGCGGTGGGCTCGGGGGCGACGGTGCCACGGGCACGGTGGCCGGCGGAACGAGCGACCCGACGACGCCCGTCACGTCTCCCGACAGCGTGGCCGACGCGGAGGTGACGCCGAAGCTTGCGGCGCTCAGAACGACGCCGACGACTGCGACAGGGATGCGGTACCGCAGGGGAGTCGCTGTTATCGCCGATTTCCCGATCCGCCCCAAGGCCATTTCCTCTCAATCTCGCCTTCAGCACAACTTTAGTTCATACCCAATATTAGGACATATATACCAGATATTTAGTACTTGAGCCGACTAGGCGGACCGGCGGCGCTGCAGGAAGAAGTCCTGCAGCAGCGCGGCGCACTGGGCTTCCAGCACGCCACCGGTCACTTCAGGGCGGTGGTTGAGGGCGGCCTCGCCGAGGACGTCGAGGACGCTGCCGGCGGCGCCGGCCTTGGGGTCGGGGGCGCCGTAGACGACCCGCGGGACGCGGGCCAGGACGATCGCCCCGGCGCACATTGCGCAGGGCTCGAGCGTGACATAGAGGGTCGTGTCCGGCAGGCGCCAGCCTCCCAGCGCCTCAGCGGCGGCGCGGATGGCGAGTATCTCGGCGTGGGCGGTCGGGTCGCGGCGCAACTCGCGCTCGTTGCCGGCGGCCGCGAGCGGCTCACCCGCGCGGGCGACGACGGCGCCGATCGGGACGTCGCCATGCTTCTCCGCCTCACGGGCGCACTCGATCGCCAGGGCCATCAGGCGCCCGTGCGCGTCGCTTGCGGACCCGTCCGGCATCGATCCGAGAGTATGTGACACCGACAACTTCCCTGGCGGGCCGGTGTTGAAGCCATAGCTTTGCCCATCCGTGCGCAGGGACCCGGGCGAGCAGACGACCTGACGATGAACCGATGGCTTTCGATATCCGCTGCCGCGGCGCTGCTCGCAACGACGCTCGCGGTTTCCGCGGGAGACGCCGCCACCGGCGTCTCGCCCGGGCGCGAATTCACCCCACACGAACTGGTGGTGAAGCTCAGGGGTGCGGGCAGAGAAAGGACCGTTCGCCTTGGCCCAGGGGTGAGCGTGCATCAGGCAGCGGCGGTGCTGCGGCACGATCCACGCGTCGCCTACGCGGCGCCCAACTACATCGCCATGGCATCGGCGCTTCCCGACGACCCTGGCCCCCTCTCCACCCCATCGGGCCCACCCGGCGGCTGGGCGTCGCTGCAGTGGAACTTCCTACCCTGGGAGGGAACGCCGACGGGCGCCCTACCCCTCTCCCCGGGCGGCATCGACGCGGTCGGCGCCTGGCGGCATCTGGCCGAAGCGGGCCGTGGCGGCGCCCGCGGCATCGTCGTCGCCGTGCTCGACACCGGGATCGCCTATCGCGGCAGGGGAGAGCACTTTCGCCGCAGTCCCGACTTCACCGCCGATCAGTTCGTCCCCGGCTACGACTTCGTCGATAAC
>JASLJO010000235.1 GCA_030152505.1 Solirubrobacterales bacterium
ACGAATCCGCGCCGCATGCGGGCCGGAACATTACGCACCGCAAGCGCAGGGCCTCGAACCGCCACATGACCCCCGCCACCGAACTCGCATACAGGATCGGCGCTGCCGCTCGCCGCCCGGCGAGCTGGTGGCAGCTATGCAAGTTCGGCCTCGTTGGCGCCTCGGGCTACCTGATCAACCTGGCGGTCTTCTCGGTGCTGGTCGACAGCCTTGGGCTGCACCACCTCGCCGCGGCCGTTGGCGCCTTCTGCGTCGCCCTGGCCAACAACTTCCTCTGGAACCGGCACTGGACGTTCGAGTCGGGTGACGGTCACCCCGGCTTCCAGGCAGCTCGCTTCCTCGCGGTCAGCCTCGCTGCCCTGGCGATCAACCTGGCGGTGCTCCAGTTCCTCGTCTCGGCGGCCTCGATGGGTGACCTTCCCGCGCAGGCGATCGCGGTGGCGGTGGCGATGCCCTTCAACTTTCTGGGCAACAAGCTCTGGACCTTCGCCTGAGGGGCCCGTAGACCGGCGCTTCTCGACGTCCTCGGTCGGTCTCCTCGGGTCACGCACTTGAGTGCGCTCCCCTCGTCGGCCTCCCTGCGTCCCCCGAGCTGCTTGGTCTACGGGCCCCTCAGATAAGCACGGGCCCCTCAGATAAGCGACGTGTAATGGCGGTTGCCCTGCTACCAGTCTCCTTCCAGCCAGCGGAGCAGGTCAGGGGCTATACCGGCCAGGTCGGGCTCCTCGGCGGACAGCTCGGCTGCGGCGAGCTGCATCGCGGCGCCGAGGGCGAATGTGGCCCGGTCGGGGTCTCCACCGAGCCGCGCCTCGATCCGGCTCTGACGGAGGTGGTCTGTTCGTAGCTCCTGCAGGGCCGACCGGGCGGATGCGGGATCGGTCTCGGCCATCGCGATCAACGCTTCCAGCCCGGCCCTGACCCGGTGTCGAGGCGATGCCCCCTCAGTGGCGGCGATCGCCCGGTTAACAAACTCTTCGTACGGCCGCCCTTTGTTCAGCAGGGCGGTTCTCGTACCCTCTCTCATGTTGGGACCTCCTCTATAAGGTCTCGGCCGGGCCCCGGGGTGTCGCAAGCACCGCCGGGGCCGCGTCTTTCTCTTCGCCGGTCAAGCTAGGCCCGCGTTCGGACGGCGAACCATCCAATCTCCTCCCATTCAACCCATTTCTCGCTTATTTGACAGTTTTGTCACGGTTTTGAGTGTCACTCGAATACTTCAAGGCACTTGACCATAGATTCCAGCATAGGACTCCAGTGGTCCGCGGTCAACGGTCCGTGGCAAACTGCGACGACAATGAGCAACGCAAGGCGGAGATACGACTCGGCTGAAATCGAGACCTCGCGCCAGGCGGAGTGGGACGCGCGGTCCGCGTTCGCCACCCCTGATCTGGCGCCGGGTCGGGCGGCGGTCTACATCAAGCCCTCGAGCCCCTTCACCTCGGGCAACCTGCACATGGGGCACGTCCGCGACTACGCGATCGGCGACGCCTACGCACGCTTCCGCCGGGCTCGCGGCGACGCGGTGCTCTTCGGCTTCGGTTTCGACGCTTTCGGGTTGCCGGCGGAGATGGCGGCGATCGAGCGCCAGGCGAGGCCGGCGGAGTGGGTCGAGCGCTGTGGCGAGCGCATGCTCGCGCAGATGAAGCGACTCGGCTTCTCCTTCGACTACGAGCGCGCCTTCTACAGCTCCGAGGAGTCGCAGTACCGCTGGTCGCAGTGGCTCTTCCTCACCCTGCACGAGGCGGGCTTGGTCTACCGCGACAACGCCACGGTCGACTGGTGTGACACCTGTCAGACGACCCTGGCTGCACTGCAGGTCGAGGACGGTCGCTGCTGGCGCTGTCACAACCCGGTTCGCCTGGTCCGCCGCCCGACCTGGTTCCTGCGCCTCTCGCCCTATCTCGAGGAGAACGACTGCAACCTGGCCGGACTGGAGAACTGGGACGAGCTCTCACTGAAGACCCAGCGCTACATCCTCGGACGGACCGACGGGGTGGAGGTGGACCTGCCGGATCCTGACGGCGGCGTCCTGACCCTCTTCACCCCTCACACCGACGCGACCGACGAGGCCCGCTTTGTTCTCGCTTCGCCGCGCCATCCGGCGGCCGAGCGGTGGGCCGGGCAGGGAGGGGCGGCGGAGCAGTTGAACGATTTGCGCTCCGGCGGATGGGAGCGCAGTGCACGTGACGCCGCGGCCGTTCCGGTGATCGACACCGAGGTCACCGTGGAGATGCCAGGCGGCCGGCGGCTGCCGGTCTTCATCTCGCCGATTGTCGATGCTCGCTTTGGGCCCACCGCGGTGCTCGGGATTCCGGCGATCGACGAGGCAGACGAGGCGATCGCCGCCCGGATGTCACGTACCTCGGCCCAGCCGCCCGCCGGGGCGGTTGCGGATCTGCAGCCGCGAGAGGCGAGCCGCTATCGCGCCTATGACTTCTCGATCTCGCGCCAGCGCTATTGGGGGACGCCGATCCCGGTGCTGCACTGCGATCAGTGTGGGGTGGTGCCGGTGCCGATCGACGACCTGCCGGTGGTGCTGCCGCGAGACGTCGAGCCGAGTGGTGAAGGCAATCCGTTGGCCGAGCGCCCGGACTTCCTCGAGACGAGCTGCCCGAGCTGCGGCGGCGCCGCACGGCGCGAGACCGACACGCTCGACTGCCATTTCGACGCCCTCTGGCTCTGGGTTCCCGCGGCGGTGCCGCCCGCCGATCGAGACGAGCAGATGTTCACCCACCCGGACCTGCAGCGCTGGCTGCCCGCCGAGCGGCTGGTCGCCGGCAACGACAGTGGCGGCTTCGTCTTCGACCAGCGGGTCGTGACCAAGGCACTGCGTGACATCGGCCCGTTCGCCTTCCTCAGCGACGGCGAGCCGTTCGCCGGCTGCCTCTTCCACGAGATGGTGATCGCCGACGGGCGCAAGATGAGCAAGCACCTGGGCAACGTCGTCGACCCCGACGCGCTGGTCGCCGAGCACGGCGCCGACACGGTGCGCCTCGCCGTCCTCTACGCCGCCGGACCGGCCAAGGCGCTCAACTGGACCGACGGGGCCCTGCGCTTCGCCTCACGCTTCCTGCGCGGCCTCTGGGACTACACCCACGAGAGCATCGCCGCCGCGGCGGAGGCGCCGGAGGACGCCGAGGCCGCCGCCGACACCGCCTTCATCCGCGAGCGCCTGGGCAAATGGTGCGACAGTGGGCTGCAGCGGATAACCGCTGACCTCGAGGAGCTGCAGATGCACAGGGCGGTGCGAAACATCACCCGCCTGCTCGAGCGAATCAAGGACTACGAGAAGCGCGTCGTCGAGCGCCAGGGCCGCCTCGGCCGCGAGGACCACGAGGCGCTGCTCGAGGCGCTGGTGCTGCTGGCCCGCACGCTGTCGCCGTTCGCGCCCCACATCGCCGAGGAGCTGTTGCTCGCCCTCGGGCGGGATGCGTCTGTAGGATTTCCGGCAGGAGGAGAGGCCGTTTCTCTCTCTATGGCCAGAGATAATTGATCGATATGCGCCTACCTGCTATACAACGCTGCTCATGATCCGTCGTCAGCACGGAAAGCGCAGGAGGAGATTTGCGAAGGCGGGAGGACTGCCGTCGCTAGCAGGAGGTATTGAGGGGCGATGAGCCTCTCGGCCGACCAGCGCACCCGCTCCTGTGCGACGGAGCTGGTCTGCCACGACTGCGGGATCCGACTTCCCCTTCTCGACACCACCTTCAGGTGTCTTGGCTGCGGCCAGACGCTCGACGTCGACTACGACTACGAGCTTGCCGCGGAGCGCGTCGCCGAGCGGCCGATAGGCGAGCGCGAGCTGAACATCTGGCGCTTCGAGGAGTTGCTGCCGATCGTCGACGCCAAGGCGCAGGCGCGGGTCGGTCGCTACAGCGGGCGCACGCCGCTGATCCATGCCGACCGCCTCGGTGCCGAGCTCGGTCTGCGCAATCTCTACCTCAAGGACGACTCGACCCAGCGCCCCAGCCTCTCCTACAAGGACCGGGTCGTCTCGATGGCGGTTGCCCGCCTGCTCGAGCTGGGCAAGGAGGAGATCGGCTGCGTCTCGACCGGCAACGTCGGCACCGCGGTCGCCTCGATGGCGGCCAAGGCGGGAGTCACCGCCTACGTCTTCTACCCGAGCAACCTCGAGCGCGGCAAGGCGCGCGCCTGCCGGGCGCTCGGCGCCGCCGTGATCCAGCTCGACGGCAACTACGACGAAGCCAACCGCGCCTGCCGCGAGCTGGCGCTGGCGACCGGTGTGCAGTTCGCCAACATCACCCTGCGCCCGTTCTACGCCGAGGGGGCGAAGACGATGGCCTTCGAGGTGGTCGAGCAGCTCGACTGGATTGCCCCCGACCACTTCGTCATCCCGGCCGCCGGTGGCACGCTCTCCTCGCGCGTGCACAAGGGTCTGAGGGAGATGGAGACGGTGAAGCTTGCGGAGACCGCGGCGACCAAGATCCACATCGCCCAGCCCGCGGGCTGCGGGCCGATCGCCACCGCGGTGCTCGACGGCAGCGGCGAGATCGAGCCGCGGCGCCCGGAGACCGCCGCGCACTCGCTGGCGATCGGCGCTCCCGGGGATGGCCCGCTGGTGGTCGACGCGGTGATGTCACGCGGGGGCTCGGCGGCGATGGCCAGCGATCCCGAGATCTTCGAGGCGCTCGACCTGCTTGGTGCCACCGAGGGGATTCTGACCGAGCCTGCCGGCGGTACGACGATCGCGGCGACGATGAAGCTCGCCAACGAGGGCAAGTTGGGGCCCGACGACACCGTCGTGGCGGTGATCAGCGGTAACGGCTACAAGACCCTCGACGAGCACCCCGAGAAGCCCTGGCCCGAGATGGTCGCCCCCGAGGTGGAGGCGATGGAGCGCACCCTGGCCGAATTCCGCCACGCGGGCGCTGGCGCTGCTCTGTCCGGCTGAGGCCGCCTAACGCCAGCCCTTACGAAGGACCCGCCGGGTGTTGCCGCCGAGCACGGCATCGACCTGGTCCGGTGAGAGGCCTTCTTTTTTCAGCTTCTTGCCGATTTCGGGCAGTTGCGCCTCGCTGTCGCAGTCGTCCGGGGGGTCGGTGAAGCCGTCGAAGTCGGTGCCAATGGCGACGTGCTCCCAGGTGCCACCACTCCATTCGTTGACGACCGTCATCGTCTCCCAGATCGCATCCAGTCCGGGGCCCGGATGCGATTCTTTCAGCCAGAACGGCATGAAGATCACACCGACGACGCCGCCCGAGGCGGCGATCGCCTCGACGTCGTCGCGGTCGAGGTTGTACTTCTCGGGGTTGAGCGACTGCACGCCGATGTGCGAGGCGATCACGGGGACCTCGCGGTCGGCGAGCCCGTAGATCTCCTTCCTGGACCGGGGCGAGCAGTGGGTCACGTCGGGGATCATGCCCAGCTCGACCATGCGCTCGACGACCTTGCGCCCCTTCGGGGTCAGGCCGCGGTCGAGGTCGACTTCCGGATCCAGCGGGCAGAGCGGGATCGTCTGCTGGGCGGCGGGAATGGCATTCGCGTGTCCGGCCAAGTCGTTGCGGAAGAGATGCGCGATGGTCAACGAGGCAACGCCCCGCTGAGCGAGATAGTTCAGCCGCGCCAGGCAGCCGTCGACGTCGTCGGGGGCGAGCCCGGCGGTGAGGACATGGCCGCCCTCGACGGTGTGGACGATCGCCGTCTTCCCGGCGGCCAGCGTCCGGTCCAGCTCGGCGTTCGAGTGGGCCACCTCGAAGCGGTCGCCGGCTCGTGCCACCTGCAGCTCCATGCCGGCCATCATCATCAGCAGGCATTCCCACGGATTCCGCTTCAGCAGGGCGCGACCGCCGCCAAAGAGGTGTGCGGCGAGGCGGATGAGCAGGCACTGGAAGTAGTTGGGCTCGGGGATGTGCAGCGCGGACCACAGCACTTTCACACCGCCCTGTTCCAGCATCTTGAAATCGCTGAGGCTGGCCAGGGGGTCGAAGGTGCGCCCCGTCCAGTGGTGCTTGCGCAGGTCCCGGTCCCAGAGGAACGCGTTCATCGCCGGGTGGGCGTGGACGTCGGTCAGTCCGGGGAATGCCTCGCCGTCAGGTCTGTCGTCCATCTCTCAGCTCCGTTGTCAGGCGGGCGCTCACAGAGCCCCGATTCGCCTTTCCAGGTAGTCGTTCATGAAGATCGGCGAGGCCAGCGGCAGGAACGCGTCGAGCCTGTGGTTGCGTGCCGTGAACTCGGGGTCGATGAAGTTGATCTTTCCCCAGTGGGCCTTGAACGGGACCCCGGCGGCCTCGAGATGCCTCCAGAGGCCGTGGAGGTGGTCATAGATGGCCTCCTTCTCACCTGGCTCGGTGCAGACCTCGGTCAGGTACATGAAGTTGAACTTGACGATGAAGGGGAGCCCGTCCCAGTTCCACGGTGACATCAGGCCGTCTTCCACACGGGTCAGCTCGATCTCGGTGGGGACGTTCGGCCAGCCGTGCTCGTCGAAGTAGCGGCGGCATTGGTCGATGACGTCGCCCACGTCGTCCGGCCGGAAGCTCCACTCGGCCATCGCCACGTGCAATGGGGCGCGACGGTCGACGGGCAACATATTCCGCAGCGGCCCGGTGGCGCGATCTTCGCCGTAGGTCAGAGCGAGCCCCTCGTATACGAGCTCCAGCGGCCCATTCAGCAGTGGCCCGGTGTCCGAGAGGGTGTCCAGCACCTTGAAGACGATGTCGAGCACCTGCTCGGCATGATCGGCCGGGTAGTCGCCGCCCGGGTCCGACTGCTCGCGGGGGACTTCGGTGGCCGCCCAGAGCAGCGCTTTCTCGCTCTTCTGCATCCAGTTGACGCGCCAGAAGTCGTATGTCGCCGAGGTCGCATCCAGATCGTCCAGCACCTCGTCCAGGTGAACGATCTTCTGGACGACTGAGAAGTAGCGCTCCTCGACGAGACGGAAGCGGACGCGGGTCAGCACGCCGAGCAGCCCGAGCGAGCACACGGCCGCCGGAAAATCGTCGTCCCCGAGGGCGATGCGCCGCACGCTCGCCTGGCCGCTGTCGGCGTCGATCGTCACCAGCTCCACCCACTCGAGCAGCTCATACAGCGCGTGCCGAGAGCTGGCCGGCGCGGTGCCGGTGGAGATCAGGCCGGCCAGCGTCTGATGGTCGGTGCCGCCGGTCGCAGTGAGCGATTTGCCCTCGTCGCTCAGTGCCGCGAGGAATTCGTGCAGGGTCACGTTCGCCGAGACCTCCACCGCGGCGTTCCCCGGCTCGAAGTCGATGTTCTTCGGCAGCCCCGAGGTGTCGAGGACGACCTCGGAGACGACGAGCTTTGCGCAGGAGTGCAGGCTGCCCGGCACGCGCAGGCGGCCGCCCTCTCGGTGTACCTGCTCGAGTGTCTCCTCGAGCTCCTCGATCGTCCTCGGTCGCAGAACTCGCCCGGGTTGAAAAGAAAAAAGCTCCGACCAATCCTTCATTTCTCACCCATGGGCCGACCATACCTCGCGTGACCTCGCCGAGGCAACCGGTGAGCGCCAATGCCGGAGGAGGGACTCGAACCCCCGACACGCGGATTATGATTCCGCTGCTCTAACCAGCTGAGCTACTCCGGCCGGGAGGGGGATGCTAGCGAGGCTTCGGGTGGGAGCGGGCGCGCGCGCCGCGGCTCCGGATAGCCTTTTAAGTGTGATGGGGAGCGCTCTGGATAGGGCAGTCAGCACGCTATTCCGGGATTGCCTGGATCTGAGCCCCTCCGAAGAGGTGCTGGTGATCTGCAACCCGATGACCGAGGAGCTGGGTGCGCTGTTGCGGATCAACGCCCAGGGCGAGGGCGGGGAAGCCACCCTCGCGGTCATCTCCGAGCGGGAATCGCACGCGGCCGAGCCGCCGCTGGCGGTCGCCGCCGCTATGCTCGCCGCCGACATCGTCGTCGCGCCGACGATCCAGTCGATCTCCCATACCGAAGCCCGCCGCGCGGCGACCGAGGCGGGCGTGCGAGTCGCCTCGATGCCCGGCGTCACCGGTGAGATGCTGGCCCGGGTGATGGGCGCCGACCTGCGGATGCTGCGCAAGCGCGGAACCTCCGTCGGGCGGACGCTCGGCGCCGGCGGCGAGGCCCGGATCACCTGCGCGAAGGGCTCGGACCTGCGGCTCGGGCTCGAAGATCGCACCGCGATCGTCGACGCCGGCTCGCTCAACATGCGCGGTGCGTTCGGCAACATCCCCTGCGGGGAGGCCTTTATCGCGCCGATGGAGGGCACGGCGGAGGGAACGCTCGTCGTCGACGGCTCGATTGCCGGGGTCGGCAAGGTCGCCGCGCCGGTGGAGCTGACGGTCCGCGACGGTCATCTGACCGAGGCGACCGGCGCCGAGGGCGCGCAGCTGATGCAGCTGCTCACCGAACACGGCGCCGACGGCACCAGCGTCGCCGAGCTCGGCATCGGCACCAACGAAAGCGCCATCCTCACCGGCAACATCCTCGAGGACGAGAAGATCCTCGGCACCGCCCACGTCGCCTTCGGCGCATCGGCGGCGATCGGCGGCACGGTCCAGGTTCCGGTGCATCTCGATTGCGTGGTCCTGCGGCCCACGGTCGAGGTGGACGGCTCGGCGATCGTTCGGGCCGGCGAGCTGGTTGTCTGAGCGGTGGCCCGCCCGCTGCTTGCCGTCCCGAACGTCTCCGAGGGTCGCGACCCGGCGACGATCGATGCGCTGGAGCGCGCCTTCTCCTCCGGGGTGCGGCTGCTCGACCGCCACAGCGACCCCGACCACAACCGGACCGTCTTCACGCTCGCCGGCGAAGCGCCGGCGCTGATCGCGGCTTTGAGAGCAGGCGCGGCGGAGGCGGTCGCTGCGATCGACATGAACGCGCACGACGGCGCTCACCCTGCGATCGGCGCGCTGGACGTCTGCCCGACCGCCTGGATGGAGGCGGGGGATCGCGATCGGGCCGTCTCCACCGCGAAGGAGGTCGCCACCGAGATCGGCCGCCTCGACGTTCCGGTCTTCCTCTACGGCGACCTGGCGGCCGGCCCCGAGCGGGTCGAGAGGGCCTACTTCCGCAACGGGGGCCTGGCGGAGCTCTGGCTGCGGATGGAGGCCGGCGAGCTGCGCCCGGACCGGGGTCCCGAGCAACCCCACCTGACGGCCGGCGCCACCCTGGTAACCGCCCGCCCGCCGCTGGTCGCATTCAACGTCGAGCTCGACAGCGGCGACCTCGACCTCGCCCGCGCCGTCGCCGCCGGCCTACGCGAGTCGGGCGGCGGACCGGCGGGGGTGCGGGCGATCGGCCTGCTGCTCTCGAACGGGCGCGCCCAGGTCTCCACCAACGTCCACGACCCGGCGGCGGTGCCGCTGGCGGCGGTCGTCGAGCGGGTCCGGGCACTGGCCGGCCCGCTCGGCGCCCGGCCGGTCGAGGCGGAGCTCGTCGGTCTCGCGCCCGCCGTCGCGCTGAGCGGCTATCCCGACGACGTGCCGATCCGCGGCTTCGACCCGGAGCGGCACACGATCGAGCGGAGGCTCGCCTCGCTTTCCTGAGGCGATCGAGGCCGCCTTGGTCTAGATTCCGAGGATGGCCCAGACGAGAAAGAAGCGCCGCCGCAAGCACCGCGGCACGCAGGGCGGCCGGGTCGATCCGAACCGCCGTGCCGGTCGCCCGCGCACCCGCGAGGAGGCCAAAGCGCGCGCTCGGGCGGGCCGCAAGGCGCAACCGCGTGTCGACGCCCCGCCGACCTGGCGCAGCGCGATCACCCGCGGCGCTGTCGCGGCGGTGATCTTCACCGCGCTTCTGATGCTGATCTTCCGGCGCTCCCCCGGTGCCGCGTTCGGCCTCGGCGCCTTCATGCTCGTCTTCTACATCCCGGCCGGCTACTACCTGGAGACGGTGCTCTGGCGGCGGCGCGAGCGGGCGCGGATACGCGCCAGGGGGAACGGATGAGCCTCGACGTGCAGATGCTCACCGTGGGGCCGATCGCGGAGAACTGCTTCCTGGTGCGGCGCGAAGGCTCCGGCCGCGGCTTGATCGTCGACCCCGGCGACGAGCCCGACCGCATCCTTGCCGCGGTCGAGCAGATGGGGGCGAAGATCGAGGCGATCCTGATCACCCACTGCCACTTCGACCACATCGGGGCGGTCGCGCCGGTGGCGACCGTGACCGGCGCTCCCGTCTACTGCCCCGAGATGGAAAAGCCGGTGCTCGCCGACGTCATGGCCTACGTCCCGATGCCCGGGATCGGGCCCTTCGACAGCTACGAGGCGGACGAGACCGTTGCCGGGGGCGAGACGCTGGAGCTGGCCGGAATGACGATCGACGTGATCTTCACTCCCGGCCACAGCCCCGGGCACGTCACCTACTCGGTGCGCGACGAGGAGGCGATGTTCTCCGGCGACCTGCTCTTCAAGGGATCGGTCGGGCGAGTCGACCTGCCGGGCGGGGACGGCCCGACCCTGCTGCGCTCGATTCGCGAGCTGATCGAGTCCCACTCGCCCGAGACCGGCGTCTACCCGGGGCACATGGGCGTGACCACACTCGGCGCCGAGCGCGAAACCAACCCCTTCCTCACCGAACTGGCGCGCTGAACCGACCGCCGCGCAGGTAAGGTCGCGCCCCATGCCGAGCAAGTACCAGGCGCCGCGCGGGACCTTCGACGTCCTGCCCGAGACAGCTCCGCGTCGAGCTGAGATCGAGTCGGCCGCGATCGGGATCTTCGAGCGAGCTGGCTACGAGCAGATAGCCACGCCGATCTTCGAGGACACCGAGCTGTTCGAGCGTGGGGTCGGCCGCTCCACCGACATCGTCCGCAAGGAGATGTTCACCTTCGAAGACAAGGGCGGTCGCAGCGTCACCCTGCGACCGGAGGGCACGGCGCCGATCTGTCGCGCCTACCTCGAGCACGGCATGCACAAGCTGGCGCAGCCGGTGAAGCTCTGCTACGTCGGGCCGTTCTTTCGTCACGAGCGCCCCCAGGCCGGTCGCTACCGGCAGTTCCACCAGATCGGGATCGAGGCGATCGGCACCGAGTCGCCCCTGGCCGACGCCGAGGCGATCATGCTGCTCGCCGATCTGCTCGCCGAGCTCGGCGTCCCCGGCGTCCGGTTGCGGCTGGGGAGCCTCGGCTCTCCTCAGGCCCGCGGCGCCTACCTGGAGGAGCTGAAGGCCCACCTTCGCGCCAACGAGGCGGAGCTCTCCGAGGACGTCCGCGCGCGGATCGAGATCAACCCGCTGCGCGCCTTCGACGCCGACGACGAGGGGACGCGCGGCGTGATGACGAGCGCGCCGACGCTCGTCGACCGGCTCGGGGGCGAGGACGCCGAGCACTTCGCCGAGGTGAGGCAGCTGCTGGAGGCGGCGGGTGTCGCCTACGAGATCGACCCCACCCTCGTGCGCGGCCTCGACTACTAC
>JASLJO010000243.1 GCA_030152505.1 Solirubrobacterales bacterium
ATCGTCTCCGGCATCAACCACGGCGCCAACCTGGGCGACGACATCACCTACTCGGGCACGGTCGCCGCCGCCTTCGAGGGGATCGTGCTCGGCATCCCCGCCGTGGCGATCTCCCAACAGTCCTCGGGCGGCGGCATGGGCTATGTCAGCGGCCGCTTCGACTTTTCGGTGGCGGCGCCTTTCCTCGCTCAGCTCGTCGCCGCGCTGAAGGACGAGCCGATGCCGCCGGAGACGCTCGTCAACGTCAACTGCCCCGCCGGCGAGCCGACCGGGATCGAGGTGACCAAGCTCGGCAAGCGCGTGTACAACGACGAGCTGAAGCTGGTCTCCGAAGACGAGGACGGACGCCGCCGCTACGAGATCTACGGCTGGCAGCCGGGCTTCAAGGAGCTCGAGGAAACCGATCTGATGGCCGTTTCCCAGGGGCGGGTCGCGGTGACCCCGATCCATTTCGACCTCACCGACCATGGCGAGCTCGATCGCCTGCGCGGCTGGCCGCTGGAGCGGATGCTTGCCGCGAGTGCTCCCTCCTCGGTGTGAGCGCCCCCGCCGACGAGAAGCGGGCGGAGGACCTGCGCCGTGAGCTGGCGGTCCACAACCACCGCTACTACGTCCTCGACGACCCGACGATCGGCGACGACGAATACGACGCGCTGCTCGACGAGCTGCGCGCGATCGAGGCCGAGCATCCGCGGTTGAAGACGCCCGATTCGCCGACCCAACGGGTCGGCGCGCCGCCGCTGGACCGCTTCGAGCAGGTCGAGCACCACGAGCAGATGCTCTCGCTCGGCAACGCCCGCAACGAGGAGGAGCTGCGCGCCTGGGAGAACCGGCTCGCCAACTACCTGAAACGACTCGACATCACCGCCTCGCAGTTCAGCTACACGACCGAGCCGAAGATCGACGGCCTGGCTGTCTCCCTCACCTACGAGGACGGCGTGCTGGTCCGTGGCGCCACCCGCGGCGACGGCCGGATCGGCGAGGACGTGACCCAGAACCTGCGCACGATCGGCTCGGTGCCGCTGCGAATCCCCGATGCGCCGGAGCTGATCGAAGTCCGCGGAGAGATCTACCTGCCGATCCCGGCCTTCAAAGCGCTCAACGAGCGCCGCGCCGAAGCCGGCGAGCCGACCTTTGCCAACCCCCGTAACTCGGCCGCGGGCTCGATCCGTCAACTCGATCCCTCGCTCGCCGCGGAACGCCCGCTCTCCACCTGGTTCTACGGGATCGGCGCCGTCCGCGGCCTCGACCTCGCCACCCATATGGACGAGATCGCCTGGCTCGCCGAGCGTGGTTTCAAGGTCAACCCCGGAACCGGCCACCACCAGGGTGTCGAGGGGGTGGTCGAGCGCTGCCTCTGGTGGGAAGAGCGCCGTGAGGAGCTCGACTACGAGATCGACGGCGTCGTCGTCAAGGTCGACGAGCGGGCGCTCTGGCGGGAGCTGGGCGTGGTCGGCCGAGAGCCCCGATGGGCGATCGCCTGGAAGTTCCCGCCGACGACGGCGATGACGACGATGAACCGAGTGGTTTGGAACGTGGGCCGGACCGGCCACCTCGTGCCCTTCGCGATGCTGGAGCCGGTGCACGTGGGCGGCGTCACCGTAACCACCGCGACCCTCCACAACGAGGAGGACCTCGAACGCAAGGACGTACGCGAGGGCGACGAGGTGGTGGTGATGCGGGCCGGTGACGTCATCCCCCAGGTGGTCTCGCCGAAACTGCCGCGGAAGAACCCGCGTGCGCGCAAGCCGAGGCCGCCGAAGAAATGCCCCGCGTGCGGGACGCCGACCGTAAAGCAGGAAGGCGTGTTCACCATCTGCCCCAACCGCACGGGCTGTCCCGGGCAGTCCTTCCAGCACGTCAAACACTTCGTCAGCAAGGGGGCCATGGACATCGACGGCTTCGGCGAGAAGCAGGCGATGCGCTTCCTCGAAGAGGGCCTGATCGTCGACGTCGCCGACATCTACTCGCTCAACGAGGAGCAGCTGACGGCGATGGAGCGCTTCGCCGAGACTTCGGCGCGCAATCTGCTGACGGCGATCGACGCGTCCCGCCTGCGCCCTTTCAAACGCGTGCTCTACGCACTCGGCCTGCCGGGCGTCGGCTACGTCACGGCAGAAGCCCTCGCCGACCACTTCGGCTCGATTGACGCTCTGCATGAGGCCGATCCCGAGCAGATCGAGGAGGTCGAGGGCGTGGGACCGATCATGGCGGTGCAGATCGCCGAGTCGCTCGCCGACGAGCCGACCTGGGCCCTGGTTGAGAAGCTGCGTGACAAGGGACTGCGCCTGGAGGCCGAGGAGTCCGAACGCCGCGTCACCGGTGGGCCGCTGGAAGGCAAGACCATGGTCCTCACCGGCACGCTGCCCGAGCTGACCCGCGAGGAGGCGGCGGCGCTGATCAAGGCTGCCGGCGGCAAGGTCGTCAACTCGGTCTCGAAGAAGACCGACTATGTGGTCGCCGGCGAAAACCCGGGCTCGAAGCTGGCCAAAGCGGAGAAACTGGAGACCGAGATCCTCGACGAAGCGGGCCTGCGGGCGCTGCTCGAATAGGCCTCAATAGGACGCGACGGCGGCTGCGATCTTGTCTTGCTCGTAATGGGCGAGGGTCAGGTCGCTGACCCCGTTCATCAGGATCGAGAAGATCATCGTGCGGCCGTCGCGGTTGAAGCAGATGCCCGAGAGGGCGCTGACGCCCGTCAGGGTGCCGGTCTTGGTGCGGCAGCGGCCGAAGGCGGCGGTGCCGTGCATGCGGTCGGCAACCGTGCCGCTGTGGCCCGCCAGCGCGAGGCCACCGATGAATTCTTCGCCGATTGGCGATTGGCGGGCCGCCCGCAGCAGGCTGACGACCTGGAGGGGGGAGGCGCGGTTGCCGCGGGTCAGTCCGGAGCCGTCGACCGCATGGATGCCGGAGCCGTGGCTGCGGGCGAAGCGCTCGACCACCCGGGTGCCCGCCGCGGTGGTGCCGGCGCCGCCGAAGTGGGCGCCGAGCAGCTTGGTCAGCATCTCGGCGAAGAAGTTGTTGGAGTAGACGTTGGTCGCGGCGACGATCTGCGACATCGTCGGCGAGCGCACGCTGGCGAGCGTCCGCGCGCCGGTGGGAGTGACTCCGCCGGCTATCTGAGTGCGGATCTCCACCCCGCCCGCCCGCAGCGCCCCCGCCAGCTTGGCGGCGGCGAGCTTGGCCGGGTCGGAGGCGAAGCCCTGCGAGATCGAGCCGCGGTAGCCGGAGTCGAAGGAGAGGCCGGATAGCGGCCCGATGTAGGGGCTGGTTGCGTAGCCGGAGTCGGCGACGCCGCGCAGCCGGTCGAAGACACTGTCGTCCTCATAGAGCCGCCCGGTGACGCGCCGGACGCCAGCGGCCCGCAGCCGCCCCTCGAGGGCGAGGAGGTTGGTGCCCAGCCCGCCGCCGTAGCGGTTGTAGAAGGAAGGCACGCCAAGGGTCGGGTCGCCCGCGCCTCGCAGCCAGAGACTGCCGTGCAGCACGCCGCCGAGGCCCACCGTGCCGTCGGTCAGCAGCTTGGTGACGATGCGGTACGTGGGTCCGAAGCGCGAGAGGGCGGTGGAGGTCGTGAACAGCTTCGTGTTCGAGGCCAGCGTGCGCGGTAGCCTCGCCGCCCGCGCGCAGACTGGCTCGCCGCTTTCCGCGTCGAGCACGAACAACCCACTCGCCGCGCCGCCCCCATAGACCAGGCGTCGCTTCATTTCCAGACAGCTCTTCTCAGCTCCGCTCGCCGCGGTGGGGAGGAGAAACAGGAGCAAGAGCAGGCAGAGCGCAGCTCGTCTCATCTCAGGTACCAACACGAGAGCCAGAAAAGGTAGCGGGGAGCAGGGCGGGGGACCTCTCGACCCGGCGGATACTCAAAAACGCGGTCTCATCAGACCGCGTTTTGTCGGGGCGAGAGGTCCCCCGCCCTGCTCGCCTGACCCGTCTGGGATAATCCGTGTTTATGGGCAAGGTCGTCGACATCGAGTCCCCCGCTCGCCGCCACCGTGGCAGGGGACGCAAGCGGCCGTCGAAGACGGCCCTCGTTCTCGGTGGCGGCGGCTTCACCGGTGGCGTCTATGAGATCGGCGCTCTGCGCGCGCTCGATCTGCTCGCCGTCAACAGCACCGTCAACAACTTCGACGTATACGTCGGCACCAGTGCCGGCTCCTTCGTCGCCACGATGCTCGCCAATGGCGTCACTCCCGACGAAATGATGCAGGTGATCAACAAGCGGGAGCCCTCCGAATTCGAAGACCTCGATCTCGACAAGGTGCTGAAGTTCAACTACCTGGGCTTCCTGCAGAAAGCGGCGATGCTGCCGCTGCGCACGGGGGAACTGGTGCGCCGGTTGATCCAGATGGGGGATTTCTCGGCGATGGACATCGGCGTCGGCCTCGCCGAGGCGCTGCCGACCGGCATCTACTCGAACGCCGGCATCGCCGACTACGTCGAGCAGAGCTTGAACGACGCCGGCCGGGTCAACGACTTCCGCCTGCTTGACAGCGAGCTCTATCTGACGGCGACCGATCTCGATACCTGCGAACGCCTCGTCTTCGGCGAACCCGGCTGGGATGACGTGCCGATCTCCAAGGCGATCGAGTGCTCGACCGCCTTGCCGATCGTCTATAAGCCGGTCGACCTGAAGGGGCGCCAGCTGGTCGACGGCGGCATCCGCTCGACCACCAACGTCGACATCGCGGTCGAAAAGGGAGCGAAGTTCATCCTCGTGGTGAACCCGCTCGTTCCCTACGTCAACGACTTCGAGCAGACGATCCCGACGGTGTTCGGGACGCGGGTGCGCCGTGTGGCCGACATGGGTTTGCCGGCGATCGCCAACCAGGCCTTCCGCCTGATCGCCCATGCCCGGTTGCACGAGGCGGTGGCGCAGTGGGAGGAGAAGTACCCGGGGGTGGACATCATCCTGATCGAGCCGGAGCCGAACGACGAGCTGATGTTCGGCACGCCGATCATGGACTACTCGCGGCGGCTGCGGATCGCCCGCCACGGCTTCGAGTCGGTCACCGCGACGCTGGCCCAGGACTACGACCGCTACAAGGAGACCGCCGAACGCCACGGTCTGGAGATCTCCGAGCGCCGCGTCCGTCGCGCCGTCGAGCGGGCGGCGGAAGAGGAGCCGGAGCAGAACTCGGCATGGCGGCGTGTCCTCGAGCAGACGACGGCAACGCTGCTGCGCCAGTCCGGCGAAGCCTCCTGATCGACGGCTCTGGGCCTCAGCCCGCGTAAAGCTGCTCGATCTCGCCCTGGTGCTTGTCGGCGACGACCGCGCGCTTGACCTTCAGCGTCGGCGTCAGCTCGCCGTTCTCCTGCGAGAGGTCGTGGGGGAGGATGGCGATCTTCTTCACCTGCTCGACCCGGGCGAATTTCTCGTTGACCTTGGCCAGGTGGGCCTCGATCGCCGCGCGCACGCTGCCATTGGCGGCGAGCTGCGCAGGATCCGCGGGCAGGCCGTGCTCCTGGGCGTAGGCGACGGCTTCTTCGGGGTCGAGGGTGACCAGCGCCACCAGGTAGGGACGGCGGTCGCCGACCACCACGCACTGGGAGACCAACGGATGTTGCTTGATCTCGCCCTCCAGGTTGGCGGGAGTGATGTTCTTGCCGCCGGCGGTGATGATGATGTCCTTTTTGCGGCCGGTGATCGTGATGAAGCCGTCGGCGTCGATCTCGCCGATGTCGCCGGTGTGCAGCCAGCCGTCGACGATCGTCTCGCGCGTCGCGTCCTCGTTGCGGTAGTAGCCCTCGAGGATGTTCCCGCCCTTGATGAGCAGCTCGCCGTCCTCGGCGATCTTCATCTCGACGCCGGGCAGCGCGCGCCCGACGGTCCC
>JASLJO010000275.1 GCA_030152505.1 Solirubrobacterales bacterium
GGATTGCCGCAGCCCGCCTGTACCGTTCGTGCGTGGCGAAGGCGGGTTCCAGAGCGCGAATCGACGCGGTTCTGGCCGAGCGGGGCCTCTTTCCCTCGCGTTCGGCTGCCGCCGGCGCCGTGCGGGCCGGCGCCGTGCGGGTCGGCGAGGATGGTCCCGTCGCGCTGCGCCCCGGTCAGCTGGTCGACCCTGAGGCCGATTTCCGCCTTGCCCAGGCGCCGCGCTTCGTCTCCCGCGGCGGAATAAAGCTCGACAACGCGATCTCAGCGCTCGGCATCGATGTGGATGGATGCGACTGCCTCGACGTCGGCGCCTCGACGGGAGGCTTCACGGACTGTCTGCTGCAGCGCGGGGCCGCTCGCGTCGCCGCTCTCGACGTCGCCTATGGGCAGCTCGACCTGCGCATGCGCGAGGATCCGCGCGTGACCGTGATCGAGCGCCTCAACGCCCGCGCCGTCTCGCCCGACGACATGCCGTTTCCCCCCGGCCTCGTCGCCGTCGACGTCTCCTTCATCTCGCTTACCAAGGTCCTGCCTGCTCTGGTCGCCTGCCTGAAGCCGGGCGGCGAGGTCCTGGCGATGGTCAAGCCCCAGTTCGAGCTCGGTCGCGAGCGGGTCCGCAAGGGCGTCGTCCGCGACGCCGCCGACCGCCACGAGGCCATCGCCTCCGTAGCGCGCGCCGCCGAGCAGCTCGGCTTGCGGATTCGTGGCTTCGCCTCATCCGGCCTGCCCGGCCCGAAGGGCAACCGGGAGACCTTCGTCTGGCTTGGCGGGTACGGAGAGCCGGTCGCCGAGCTCGAGGCCGCGATCGAAGCGGTGGACCCATGAGCCGGGTGGCGGCCCTGATCACCCACGAGCATCCGCCGGCGACGACCGAGGCGGTGGAGCCCGCCGTCGCCGCCGCGCGGGAGGCGGGCTGGCGCCTGGTCGCAACCCCCACTGAGATCGCCAAGCACGGCGGTGCGGCCGATGCGGTCGAGGCCGTCGACGAGTTGCCCCGTCAGGCCGATCTCTGCCTGGTGCTCGGTGGTGACGGCTCGATCCTCTATGCGTTGCGCCACTTCGCCCGCAGCGGCGTGCCCGTCTTCGGCGTCAACTTCGGCACCGTCGGCTTCCTCGCGGCGGTCGAGCGCGCAGACGCGGTGGAGGGGATGCGGCGTGCCTTCGCCGGTGAGACGGAGACGATCGACCTGCCAGGCCTCGAGGCGAAGATCGACGGTACGCCGCGGGTGGCCCTCAACGACGTCAGCTTCATCCGCAGGCCGCACGAGCGGGTCGCCGAGCTGAGCTACCGGATCGCCGAAGAGGAGGTCGGCCACGTCCGTTGCGACGGTCTCGTCGCCGCCACCCCGGTTGGCTCGACCGGCTACAACCTCGCCAACCAGGGTCCGATCCTCGCCTGGGGGGTGAAGGGCTACGTCGTCTCCTACGTCGCCCCGCACTCACTCACGGCCCGCGCCCTCGTCGTTGCTCCCCACGACGTCCTCCACGTCGGCAACGCCGGTGGCCGCGAGCCCGTCGACGTGGCGATCGACGGCGCCCTCGTCGGCACGCTGGAGTCCGGTGCGGCGCTGGAGGTCAGCTTCACTGACGGCGTTGGCTGCCTCGCCCAGCTGCCGGGGACCAGCTTCTACCAGCGCATTCGCGAGAAGTTCGGCCACCTTGCGGTCTGAGGCGGCCTTGGTGGTTCTCTAGGGTTTGGGTTGATGGAGCGCAAATGGTGGACCCTCGTCCTCAGCTCGATCGCGACGTTCATGCTGTTGCTGGACATCACGGTCGTCAACGTCGCCCTGCCTGACATCCAGCGCGACCTCGACGCCAGTCTCTCCAGCCTGCAGTGGGTGGTCGACGCCTACTCGTTGATGCTGGCGGCCTTCCTGCTGACGGCGGGCTCGCTCGGGGATCGGCTGGGGCGGCGGCGCGTCTTCTCGCTCGGCCTCGGTCTCTTCACCTTTGCCTCGTTCCTCTGTGGCATCTCCGGCGACCCGACCCTGCTCAATCTCGCCCGTGGGCTGCAGGGCGTCGGTGGGGCGGCGATGTTCGCCACCTCGCTCGCCCTGATCGGCCAGGAGTTCCACGGCCGCGATCGGGCGACGGCCTTCGGCGTCTGGGGGGCGACGGTCGGCGGCGCGGTGGCGATCGGGCCGCTGGTCGGCGGCCTGATCACCGAGCACCTCGGCTGGGAATGGATCTTCTTCGTCAACATCCCGATCGGCATCGCCGCCGTGGCCCTAACCGAGCTGCGGCTCGCAAACGTCGCCGCTCAGGATCCGCAGCGGATCGACCTGCCGGGGCTGGCGACCTTCTCCTGTGGCCTCTTCCTGCTGATCTTCAGCCTGATTCGCGGCAACCCGGAGGGGTGGGGCAGCACGACGATCGTCGCCTCACTGGCGGGCTCGGTCGCCCTGCTGCTCGCCTTCCTTGCGATCGAGGCGCGCAGCGCCAACCCCATGCTCGACCTCGCCCTCTTCCGCAAACCGGCCTTCAACGGCGCCTCGGCGGTCGCCTTCGGGCTTTCAGCGGGGATGTTCGCGATGTTCCTCTACCTGACGATCTACATGCAGGGGGTGCTCGACTTCTCGCCGCTGGAGACCGGGCTTCGCTTCCTGCCGTTGACCGTACTCGGCTTCGTCGTCGCGCCGATCGCGGGCAAGCTCTCCCGCCGGGTGCCGATCCGCGTCCTGATGGGGATTGGCCTGGGCCTGGTCGGCGTCGGGCTGCTCCTGATGCACGGTCTCTCCCCGGATTCGGACATCTCGGCGCTGTTGCTCGGCTTCATCGTCGCCGGCGTCGGCATCGGCCTGACGAACCCCAGCATCGGCCAGGCTGCGATCGCGGTCGTGCCGCCGGCCAAAGCCGGCATGGGGTCCGGCATCAACACGACCTTTCGCCAGGTCGGGATCGCCACCGGCGTCGCCTCGCTCGGCGCGGTCTTCCAGTCCCGGGTCGATTCGAAGCTCTCGGCGGTGCTGCCGGACGCGCCCCCCGGCCTGGCCGAAGTGGTCGCCTCGGGCGGCTCGCGGGCCGCGGCCGGAGTGGCGCCTCCGGGCCGGCGGGTCGAGGTCGTCCACGCCGCCAAGGTCGCCTTCGTCGGGGGCTTCAACGAGATCCTCCTGATCGGCGCGATTCTCTGCTTCGTCGGGGCGGCTCTGGGTTTTGCCCTGGTTCGCGCCAGCGACTTCGTGCAGCCCGCCGAGGCTGTGCCCGAGCCCGCGGCGGCGTAGACCCGCCGCGTCGGCTGGTACACAGGGCGCATGCTCCGTGAGCTGCGCATCGAGAACCTGCTGTTGATCGAGCGGGCCGAGCTGCGGCTGGGCGAGGGCCTGAACGCGATCACCGGCGAGACCGGTGCCGGCAAGACGGTGCTCGCCCACTCGCTCGATCTCCTGATGGGCGGCAAGGCGCGTGCGCAGATCGTCCGCCCGGGCGCCGGAGAGGCCTGGGTGGAGGGCGTCTTCGACCTGCCGGCCGGGCTCCTCGCCGAGCCGGAGCTGGCGCAGCTCGCCGAGCGTCTGCCGGGCGGGGCCGAGGAGATCGCCCTCGGCCGCCGGGTGTCGGCTTCGGGGCGGACCGCCGCCTTTCTCGCCGGTCGCGCCGCCTCCGCCGCCGACCTGAAGCTGCTCGGGAGTCGGCTGCTCGCCTTCTACGGCCAGCACGAGCACCGCAGGCTGACGATCTCCTCGGCGCAGCTCGACGTGCTCGACGGCTTCGCCGGCGCCGAGCACCTCGCTCTGCGCGAGCGCTACCGCGAGGCGCACCGCGAGTGCCTGCACTTGGCGACCGAGCTGGCCGAGTTGCGCGAGCGCGACGGCTCGCGCGAGCGCGACCTCGATCTCTACCGCTATGAGCTCGCCGAGATCGAGGAGGTGGCGCCCGAGCCGACCGAGGAGGCGGAGCTCTCAGCCGAGCGCGAGCGCCTGCGCCACGCCGAGGGGCTGCGCGAAGCGGCGTACGGTGCGTTGGCGGGCGCCGCCGGGAGCGAGGAGGACGGCGGCGGTGCGGCCGGCGCTCTCGCCGAGGCCGAATCGCTGCTGCACGGCGTCGGTGGGGTCGACGCGGAGCTCGACTCCTTGACCGAGCGGCTCGGCGCCCTTGCGGTCGAGCTGGGTGACGTCGCCGGCGGTCTGCGCGCATACGTCGACCGGATCGAGGCCGACCCGGCCCGGCTGGCCGCAATCGAGGAGCGCCTCGAGGCGACCGACCGCCTGCAGCTCAAGCACGGCGGCAGCATCGAGTCGGTGCTCGCCCACGCCCAGCGCTGCCGTGAGGAGATCGGGCGACTGGAGGGAGCCGAGACGCGCGCCACCGAGGCGGAGGCGGCGCTTGCCGAGGCCGAGGCACGACGGGCGAAGTTGGGGGGCCGCCTGAGCAGGGGGCGGGTGGCTGTCGCCGGGCCGCTGCAGGAGCAGGTCGTAGCCGAGCTGGAGCGCCTGGCCATGCCCGGCGCCGGCCTCGAGGTCGAGTTGGAGGCGCACTCCGACGGTTTCGGTCCAAGCGGGTGCGAGTCGGTCGAGCTGCGCATTGCTCCCAATCCGGGCATGGCACCAGCGCCACTGCGCGACGCGGCCTCCGGCGGCGAGCTGTCGCGGGTGATGCTCGCCCTCAGCGGCCTCGGCGAGGCCGCCGGGGCCGGCACGCTGGTCTTCGACGAGATCGACGCCGGGGTCGGTGGCAAGACGGCGCGCGTCGTCGGCGAGCGCCTGCGGGCCCTCGGCGAGGGGCGCCAGGTCCTCTGCATCACCCATCTGCCGCAGGTCGCCTCACTCGCCCCGACCCACTTTCGCCTGGAGAAGGACACGAACGGCGAGCGCGCCGTCGCCACGGTCCAGCGCCTCGAGGGCGAGGGCGTCGTCGAGGAGATCCGCCGCATGCTCGGCGGCGAGCGCGCCGACGAGGCCGCCGACCGCCACGCCCGCGAGCTCCTGGCTACCGGTTAACCTCAACGCGTGGCTACCGCCAGTCGCCGTCATTTCCCTGCGCTGCTGTCGCGCCGCTACGGAGTGGGCGCCGGTATGGCGATCCAGGGCAAGGTGCGGCTCGGTCGTCGCACCAAGGATCTGGTCAAGCGTCTGCGTCCCGGAGACGTCGCCGTCATCGACCACATCAACATCGATCGGATCGCCGCCGAGGAGCTGATCGCCGCCGGCGCGCGCGCGGTCATCAACGCCTCGTCCTCCAGCGACGGGCGCTACCCGAACGCCGGCCCGCTGCTCCTCGTCCACTCCGGCGTGGCGCTGATCGACGTGGAAGGGGCGGATCCGTTTGAGCTGCTCGACGAGGGGGCGGAGGTGACGATCACCGGTGGTGCCGTCGCCGGGGCGGGCCGGGAGATCCTGCATGGCCACCCGCTCGGCGTCGAGGAGCTCGAGGACCGGCTCGCCGAGCAGCGCGAGCGAGTCGACGAGGCACTTGCCGAGTTCGCCGAGAACACCGTCGCCCACGTCCGCCAGGAGGCCGACCTGCTGACCGGCGCGATCGAGCTCCCGGCGACGCGGACCTCCTTCCGCGACCGCCAGGTGCTGATCGTCGTCCGCGGCGACCGCCACCGCCGCGACCTGAAAGCTCTCAATGCCTACATCCGCGATGTGCGCCCGCTCGTCGTCGCCGTCGACGGTGGCGCCGACGGCTGCCTCGAGGCAGGGCTCAAGCCCGACGTGATCCTCGGCGACATGGACTCGGCGAGCGACGAGGCGCTGCGGTGCGGTGCCGAGCTGATCGTCCATGCCTACCCGGACGGGCGTGCCCCGGGGCGTGAGCGGTTGCTGGGTATGGGGTTGGCTCACACCGTCGTCCCCGCCGCCGGTACCAGCGAGGACGTGGCGATGCTGATGTCCTACGAGAAGGGGGCCGATCTGATCGTCAGCGTCGGCGCCCACTTCAACCTGATCGAGTTCCTCGATCGCAAGCGCGGCGGCATGTCGTCGACCTTCCTCACGCGGCTGCGGATCGGCGAGAAGCTGGTCGACGCCAAGGGGGTGAGCCGGCTCTACAACCCGCCCTCGACCGTGGCCCCACTTGCCCTCTTCCTCGTCGCCTTCGTCATCCTGCTGACGATCGTCGTGATCACCTCACCGGCGCTCAACGACCTCTTCGAACTGCTCTGGCTGAAGGTGAGGATCTGGCTCGGTCTGTAGGGACCGTCTAGCCTTCTGCGGTCGATGGGTTACAGCGCCCGCTACCACGCCACGTCGCTGATCGCCGTCTTTCTCGCCCTGGCGATCGGCATCCTGATCGGCGCCGAGTTCGGCGGCGACACGCTCTCCAATACGCGCAAGGACCTCGAGCACAGCCTCACGGGCAACCTCCAGGACGCACGCGAACGTGCCGACGAACTGGACGGGGAACTGGGGCGGGCCAACGAGTTCTCCAGCCGTGTCTACCCGGTGCTGGTGCGTGATCGGCTGCGCGGTCGGCGCATCGGGCTGATCGCCTTCGGCGACCTGCCGGGTGACGTCTACGGCGCGATCGAGAGCGCGCTGGCGCCGGCCGGTGGTCACCTGGTGGGGGTCGGCGTGGTCCGCGAGCCGATCGACACCCGCGGGCTCGCCGGCGACCTCGCCAAGACCCGCTTCGCCAAGCTGGCCACCGAATCCGACGAGCAGACCGCCCTCGGCGTCGGCCTCGGGCGCCAGATCGTTCGCGGCGGGACCCTGCTGGAGCCGGTCCGCGGCCAGCTCTTCTCGCGCGCGAGCGGTAACTTCGGTGCTCTCGACGCGGTGATCGTGGTGCGCGACCAGCCGCAGGAAATGGGACCCGTGCAGCGCTCGGTCGTGGGCCGGATCGAGTCGGGTCTCCTGCAGGGCATCACCGCCACCCACACCCCGACCGTCGGAGTGGAGGGCAGTCGCACCGAACCCTCGTCGGTCTCATTCTTCATCGGCAACGACCTCTCCAGCGTCGACGACGTCGACCTCGTCGCGGGACGGCTGGCGACCGTCTTCGCCCTGCTCGGTGCCGAGGGCAGCTTCGGCATCAAGAGCGGCGCCGACCGCCTGCTGCCCGATCTGCTCGCCCCGCACGAATGACCTGGATCGGCTTCCCGGTCGGGATCGCGGTGGCGCTGCTGGTCGTCCCGGCCGGTGTGCGCGGCCTGCTGGAGGCGGGCCTGGTGCGGCAGAACTTCCGCGGCGCCCGGCTCGCCTTCCCGCTTGGCGCGGTGTTGGCGACGGCGGCACTGGTGGCACTGGCGCCACTTGCCTTCCTCGACGATCGCGGCAGCCTCGAACTGCTCGACCCCGACCTGCGTCGCTGGCTGCCCTACGTGATCGGCGTCGCCTTCCTCGGTTTCCTCGACGACTCGTTGGGGCAGGGGGAGACGACTGGGACGCCGCGCGGCTGGCGTGGCCACGCACGGGCGCTGCGCGAGGGGCGGCTCTCGACCGGGGCGATCAAGGCGATTGGCGCCCTCGCCCTCGCCGCCTACGTCGTCTCGGGCAGGGGGCTCGAATCGTGGCGCTACCTGGCTGACGTCGCCCTGCTGATCCTCGCCACCAACGCCTTCAACCTGCTCGACCTGCGGCCCGGCCGGGCGGAGAAGGGGCTGGCGCTGCTCGGCGCTGCGCTCTGCCTCGGCGCCTGGACCCTCGCCCCGCTGGACCTGCTCGGCATCTTCGCCGGCCCGGTGTTGGTTGGCGCCGCCTTCACCCTGCGCGAGCGGGCGATGCTGGGCGACACCGGGTCCAACCTCGTCGGCGCCGTCGGTGGGGTCTGGTTGCTCACCACGTTGGGGGAGACGGGGCGGTTGCTCGCCCTGGGGGCGGTGGTCGCATTGACGATTTTCGGCGAGTTGCGATCTATTTCGGCGACGATCGACTCGGTTCCGCCCTTGCGCTGGCTAGACTCGCTCGGCAGATGAGCAAAGGCTTCGACCGAATCCCGCCCGCGGAGAATCAGATTGCGATGCGACCGGGACTCGGCCTCGCGTAAATGAGCAGGACGAGCGGAGACACGCGCTTCATCTTCGTCACCGGTGGCGTCGTCTCGGCCCTCGGCAAGGGGATCGCCGCCGCCTCGATCGGGCGCCTCCTCGTCTCCCGTGGCTACCGCGTGCAGCTGCAGAAGTTCGATCCCTACATCAACGTCGACCCGGGGACGATGAGTCCTTTCCAGCACGGCGAGGTCTTCGTAACCGAGGACGGCGCCGAGACCGATCTCGACCTCGGTCATTACGAGCGCTTCACCGACGAGAACACCTCGCGGGCCTCCAACGTCACCGCCGGCTCGGTCTACAACACGGTGATCAACCGTGAGCGCCGCGGCGACTACCTCGGGGCGACGGTGCAGGTGATCCCGCACATCACCGACGAGATCAAGAACCGCATCCTTATCGTCGCCGAGTCGCAGTCGGTCGACTTCGTCATCACCGAGATCGGCGGCACGGTCGGCGACATCGAGTCGCTTCCCTTCCTCGAGTCGATCCGCCAGCTCTACACCGACCTCGGGCCGAAGCGCAGCATGTTCGTCCACCTGACCCTGGTGCCCTATGTCGGCCACGCGGGGGAACTGAAGACCAAGCCGACCCAGCACTCGGTCAATGAGCTGCGCCGCATCGGCATCCAGCCGCATGCGCTCGTCTGTCGCTCCGAGAGCCGCCTCGACCGCGAGATCCGCAGCAAGATCGCCCTCTTCGCCAGCCTCCCGGTGGACGGTGTCATCTCCGCCCACGACGTCGACAACATCTACAAGGTGCCGCTGGTCTTTCGCGCCGAAGGCGTCGATGACCTGGTGCTCGACCACTTCGGCATGGAGGCACCGGCGTCCGACCTGGGCGAGTGGGAGGCGATGGTGCGCCGCGCCGACGAGGCGTCCGGCAAGGTGCGGATAGCCCTGGTCGGCAAGTACGTGCAGCTCGCCGATGCCTACAAGTCGGTGATCGAGGCACTCGAGCACGGCGGTTTCCACCACGGGGTCGAGGTCGAGGTGGAGCTGGTCGACTCCGAGAACTTCGAGCCGGAGAAGCTGGAAGACGCCGACGGGGTGCTGATCCCCGGCGGCTTCGGTGAGCGCGGCATCGAGGGCAAGGTCGAAGCGGCACGGATCGCCCGCGAGCGTTCGATCCCCTACCTGGGCATCTGCCTGGGGATGCAGATCGCGGTGGTCGAGTTCGCCCGCAGCGTCGCCGGCATGGAGGGCGCCAACTCGGCCGAGTTCGACCCAGAGACGCCTTTCCCGGTGGTCGACCTGCTGCCCGAGCAGAAGGAGGTCTCCGAGATGGGGGGGACGATGCGCCTGGGCGCCGATCCGGTGAAGCTGCACGAGGGGACGCGGGCCCGTGAGATCTTCGACGAGGCGGTCATCTACAAGCGCCACCGCCATCGGTACGAGGTCAACATCCAGTTGCGTCGCCGGCTCGAAGACGAGGGTCTGGTCTGCGGTGGCACCTCACCAGACGAGCGCTTGGTCGAGATGATCGAGCTCGCCGATCACCCCTTCTTCGTCGCCTCTCAGTTCCACCCCGAGTTCAACTCCCGGCCCAACCGCCCCGAGCCGCTCTTCCGCGAGTTCGTCGGCGCCGCAACCCGCCACGCCGGCGAGCGCCCGGCCGAAGGCGGCGAGATCGAAATGAAGGCCGAGGACTCCTCCGTCGCCCACTGACCGTCTAGCCTGTCCCGCCGTGGAGAGGCTTCACGAGAGGTTTGTCCGGCTGTGTGAGATCCGCAGCCCGACCGGAGAGGAGCGCGAGGTCGCCGACACGATCGTCGCCGAGCTGCGCGCGCTGGGGCTGGAGGTGAGCGAGGACGATGTCGCCGAGCAGGCCGAAGCGGGCGCCGGCAACATCCTCGCGCGGCTGCCCGGGCGCAGCGATCGCTGGCTGATGTTCTGTGCTCACATCGACACCGTCCCGCATCCCGGACAGATCGGGGTGGTGGACGACGAAGGCGTCTTCCGCAGCGCCGGCGAGACGATCCTCGGCGCCGACAACAAGGCCGCGGTGGCGGTCTTCATGGAGCTGGTCGCACGTCACGCCTCCGAGCCGCCGCCGGTGGGGATCGAGCTGCTCCTCACCGTCGCCGAGGAGCAGGGCCTGCGCGGAGCGAAGGCCTTCGACGCGAGCGTGCTGCGCGCCGATAGCGGCTTCGTCCTCGACCACGCCAGCGCAATCGGCGAGGTGATCGTCACCTCACCCACCCAGCAGCAGATCCATGCTGACTTCTCCGGGGTCGAGGCGCACGCCGGCATCCGGCCCGAGGATGGCAACAACGCGATCGCCGCCGCGGCGACGGCGATCTCCAGGATGGAATTGGGCCGCCTGGACGCGGAGACGACCGCCAATGTCGGCACGATCTCAGGCGGTACCTCGGGAAACGTCGTTCCGGGGCACTGCGACATCCTCGCCGAGACGCGCAGCCTCGGCGCCGACCGCGCCGCCGCTGTGGCCGGCGAGATCACCGAGGCCTGCGCCTGGGGGGCGAGCGAGCACGGCTGCGACGTCGACGTGCGGGTCGAGGAGCTCTTCCGCGGCTACCGGATTCCCAACGACTCCAAGGCTCTGGCGCTCGCCGAGGCGGGGCTGCGTCGGGCGGGCTTCGAACCCGAGCGCACCGCGACCGGCGGCGGCAGCGACGCCAACGCGCTAAGGATCAATGGCTTTGACTGCGTCCTGCTCGCCAACGGCACCGAGGCCAATCACACGCCGGATGAGAGCGTCTCCGCCCGCAACCTCGATGCGATGCTTGATGTCTGTGAGGGCATCGTCGCCGAGGCCGGAGCCGAGCTCGCGTCGCAGTGAGCGGCCGACTGAAGCTGCGCCGCGGCGTCGTCGTCGGCGAGGACCCGCTGACGGTCGAGGTGGGCGGCGAGCACCGTCAGGCCTGGGCGGACGAGGCTCTGCTCGGCGAGATGCGCGAGGGCGACGAGGTCGTCGTCAACGTCGCCGCCGTGGATCTCGGTCTCGGCTCGGGTGGCTTCGATGTCGTCCACGTCAACCTCACCCGGGGCTTGGGCGCGAGCGGCGAAAGCCGCGAGCACGTGATGAAGCTCAACTACACCTCGCTCCAGCACCCGGTCGACCCAGTCGAGCTTCCGGTGCGCCTTTCCCACCTTCAAGGTGGGAAAGGCGCACCGGAAGGGGCGGTGGCGTCGATGAGGGTCTTGGTCCTGCCGTTGCACGGTCATCTGGCGCCCGCGGCATGGGCGACGGCACAGGCCTCACAGGGTCTGAAGCTTGGCTATGTGCAGACGGGCGGCGGAGCGCTGCCCGGATCGCTGGGCCGTGACATCGCCGAGCTGCGTGAGCGCGGCCTGCTTTGTGGCCACATCGCCGCTGCGCCGGCCTATGGCGGTGAGCACGAGGCGTTGAGCGTGGTAGGCGCCCTCGACGCCGCCGCCCACCGCCTTGGCTGGGACGCCGCCCTGGTCGGCCCCGGCCCGGGCATCATCGGCTCAGACACCCGCTTCGGCCACGGCGGCATGGCGGCTCTCGACAACGCCCACGCCGCCCTCGCCCTGGGCCTGCCGACCCTCCTCTCACCGCGTCTCTCCGAAGCTGACCCAAGAGACCGCCACCGCGGCGTAAGCCACCACACCCTGACTGTGCTCGACCTGCTGCTGGGTGGGGTGGGCGTGCCGGTGCCGACGGGTAATTCCGCCATCACGGCGAAGCTCGCCGAGGCAACGGGCGACCGCCACCAGCTCCTAGAAGCTCAGCCCGACCTAGGGGCCTACACCGGTTCCGGGCTGCCGGCGCGGACCATGGGACGCGGCATGGACGACGACGCGCTTTTCTTCGCCGCGCCTCTTGCGGCTGGCCAGGTGCTGGGCGCGGGCCAGAACGCATAGTCCCTTGCGGCTCAAGGTGCGGAGCGAGCAAAGGCGAAGCATCCGCCATGGCTGTCGCAGTCGAGTCTCCGCCCGTGATAGACGCCCGCTTCGAGGGCCTGGTCCTCGACTTCCTCTCCTACCTCGAGCTGGAGCGCGGCCTCTCGCGCAACACGCTCAACGCCTACCGCACCGACCTGCTCCAGTACGGGGAGTACCTCTCCGCTCGAAAACTGGACGCCTTGGCGGCGCGCCCGGCCGACGTCGGCGACTTCCTCGCCGACCTCGCCACCGGAAAGGGCCGCCCCTCCTGTTCGGCCA
>JASLJO010000052.1 GCA_030152505.1 Solirubrobacterales bacterium
GCCGTCGCCGAGGTCCTGGCGACGGCGAGTCGCTCACCCACGGGCAGTCGATCACCGACCCCTGCATCGATTGGGAGCACACCGTAACGGCGCTGGAGGGACTGGCGGCGGCGGTGCGGACACGGCGCGGTTGATGAGGACGGCCGTCCTCGGGGTGGGCCTGATCGGAGGCTCGATCGGGCTCGCCGCGAAGGAGCGGTTGGGGGCCGAGGTGGTCGGCTGGGGTCCGCGACGGCCGACCTTGGAGCGGGCACTGGAGCTGGGTGCGATCGACGCCGCCGCCGACTCGATCGACGAGGCGTGTGCCGGGGCCGAGGTGGTGTTCTGCGCCGGACCGGTGGCGGAGCTGCCCGAGCTGGCCCGCGCCGGGCTCGCGGCGAGCGGTCCCGAGACGGTCGTCAGCGATGCCGGCTCGACCAAGCGCGGAATAGTCGCCGCGCTCGGCGACGACGAGCGCTTCGTCGGCGGCCATCCGCTGGCCGGCGCGGAGACCGCCGGGGTCGAGAACGCGCGCCCCGACCTCTTCGACGGCGCCCGCTGGTATCTGACCCCGACCGAGCGCACCGGTGGCATCCACTACGACCGCCTGCAGCGGACGGTCGCGGGCCTCGGCGCTCGCCCCCAGGCGATCGACGCGCCGGCGCACGACCGCCTGATGGCGACGGTGAGCCACCTACCGCACGTACTCGCAAACGTACTCGCCGCGCAGGCCGCGGCGGAGCTGACGCACGACTCCGAGCGCATGCCGGAGGTCGGGCCGAGCTTCCGCGACGCGACCCGGGTCGCCGGTTCCAATCCCTCGATCTGGGGCGACATCTTCAGTGCCAACAGCGACGCGGTCATGGACGCGATCGACGACGCTATCGCACGCCTGCGCGAGGCTCACGAGCTGATCGGCTCAGGTGAGGCCGGCGCGGTCGAGATCTGGCACGCCGCGGCCGGCGCCGACCGGCGTCGCCTGTCGGAGACGGACCTGTCCGCCGGCCCGCTGCGCGAGCTGCGCGTCGTCGTCGCCAACCGTCCCGGCACGGTCGCCGAGCTGGCCCTGGCGCTGGGCGAGGCCGGCGTCAACATCGAGGACATGGCTCTGCACCCGGCGCCGGACATGAAATCCGGTGCGATCTCGCTCTGGATCCGCGGCTCTGAGCAGGCCGAGCGCGCCGCGGCCCTTGTCCGCGAGCTCGGCCACAGCGCAACCGTCCTGGCCGAGGAGTAGCCGGTGGTTACCCGCTTCGATCCCGCCGGCTCGCTGCGCGGCACCCTCCGCCCGCCGCCCGACAAGTCGGTCTCCCACCGGGCGGCGTTGATCGCCGCGATGGCGGAGGGGGAGACGACGATCGAGGGTTACCTCGACGCTGCCGACACGCGCTCGAGCTTGACCGCGGTCGCGGCCCTGGGTGCAGAGGTAGAGGGGTTGGGCGACGCGGCGGTCGCGCCCCGGTTGGTTGTCCGCGGCGTCGGCCTACGCGGTGCCGCACCGGCAGCGATCGACGTCGGCAACGCGGGCACGCTGCTGCGCCTGCTGCCGGGCTGGCTCGCGGGGCAGGAGACCGGCTCGTGGATCATCGATGGGGATGACTCGATCCGCCGCCGCCCGGTCGACCGGGTCGCGGCCCCGCTGCGCCTGATGGGCGCCCGGGTCGACGCGCGTGAGGATCGCCTGCCGCCACTGGAGATCGAGGGAGCCCCCCTGCACGGCATCTCCTACGAGCTGCCAATCGCCAGCGCCCAGGTCAAGTCCTGCCTGCTCTTCGCCGGCCTGCTCGCCGAGGGAGAGACGCGGATCCTCGAGTCGCTTCCGACCCGCGACCACAGCGAGCGCATGCTGGCGGCGGCTGGGGCTGAGGTCGAGCGGGGCGAGGGGATGGTCACGGTGCGTCCCGCCGCGCGCCTTGAGCCGGGCGAGATCGTCGTCCCCGGCGACTTCTCCTCCGCCGCCTTCTTCATCATCGCGGCCCTGCTGGTGCCGGGCAGCGAGGTCAGTCTGATGGGAGTCGGGCTCAACCCGACGCGCACCGGACTGCTGCAGATCCTCGAGCGTATGGGGGCGGAGATCGAGGCCGAGCCGGAGGACGATCGAGGTGGCGAGCCGAGTGGGCGCCTGCGAGTGCGCGCCTCGCGCCTGCGCGGCGCCGAGGTCGGCGGCGAGGAGATCCCGCTGGCGATCGACGAGCTGCCGCTCCTCGCGCTCGCCGCCTGCTTCGCCGAGGGGGAGACGACGATCCGCGACGCCGCCGAGCTGCGCCGCAAGGAGAGCGACCGGATCGCCACCGTGAGCGCGGCGCTGGCGGCGCTCGGCGCGATCGTCGAGACGAGCGAGGACGGCATGCGGATCGCCGGCGCGGGAGGCCTCCGCGGTGGCGCGGTCGACTCCCACGGCGATCACCGCATCGCCATGCTCGGCGCGATCGCCGGACTCGCCTCCGAGCAGGGGGTCGAGGTAGCCGGGATGGACGCCGCCGCCGTCAGCTACCCCGGCTTCGAGGCGGATCTTGCCTCGATAGTCAATTAAATACTCAAATTTTCTTGACAAACTTATCCCGACGTGATACACGAAAGGGGCGGCAGGCAGTAGGGAGAGGGGAGCGCAAACATGAAGCTCGTCAAGGTTGGCGCCATTGCCACCGTCGCCATTGCGATTGGCCTGGCTGCCGCGGCGTTCGCTTTCGCTGCCCTCGAGCCCTCGGGTGGAGGACAGAGCCTCGCTTTGCCGGGGCAGGAAGCGCCTCCCGAGCGATCCGGTCGGGCATCCGAAGTGGAAGGGGATATCGCCGTCACCAATGTGGTTGGCAGGATGGAAGCCGCCCTCGGCAGCGATTTTGCCGGTGCTTGGTTTGACGCCGCGACCGCGCGACTGCACGTAGGCGTGACCTCCGGCGAGAGTCGCCTGACCGCGGCCGCTGTCGCCAGCCGTGCAAGTCTCGCCCCCGAGGTGGTCGAGACGCCGGTCCACTCCACCTGGGGGCAGTTGATTGCGGCGCAGGAACGGTGGAGCGCGCGCCTCACCGACCTGTTCGACCGCGAAGAAGTATCGACCGCTCTGCGCGCGCGCTACAACGCCTTGGAAATCGATCTCAGCTCGACCGTCCCAGCTTCAGAACGCGTCGCCCTCGAACACGAAGCGGACGCCACCGACGTCAACGTGAAGGTAGTCGTGATGCCCGAAAAGCACCTGGGCCTGGAGCTGGACGCGAGGTGCAACGAATTCAAAACAAAAGTCGCCAACTGCGATCCGTCGATCGTGGCCGGGGTCAGGATCCTGAACGAAGCCGATGGCGGCTGCTCGGCCGGGCCGGCGGTGTTTCCAGAAGACCATACGAAACCGACAGACACCTACATCCTGACCGCCGGACACTGCATCGAAAAAGCCGGGGGTGAAGGAAAAAAATGGTACGCAAAAAACAAGAAACTAGAAAAAAAGGAAATCGGCCTAGCAGCGCAGTTCATCAACGGCAAAGCGGGTGACATGGGCGCGATCAAAGTCGAAAAAGCCGACTGGACAAACAACGGCTTCACGCCCGTCAATCCGACGATCGCGCCGTGGAACGAAAATCCGAACCCGGAACCCTTCCCGGTGACCGGCCAGGCGGAACCGACCGAAGGCGTCGAAGTCTGCATGTCAGGCGGGTCGACGGGCACAAGCTGCGGGGAAATCACGAAACTCGGAGTGGAATTCAACGGCAAGCAAGGGATGGCCGAAGTCGCCGCGGCACGCGAGAACGGCGACAGCGGGGCACCGTGGTATGCCGCGGGCCATCGGGAAATCGTCGAGGGCACCCACGTCGGCGGCGGCGCCGGCTACGCGGTCTTCGAGCCATTGTCGACCACGTTCAAAGAACTGACGAAACCGAAACTGCAGCTGCTCACCGACGGCAACAAGGAAAGACACGCGTTTCAGATCCAGTCCGAATCCGCGCCGGTGACCCTGACAGGGCAACAGCATGCGGGGGGGAGCTCGGTGTTTGGAACGACAGCCGGCTCGTTCAAATGCACCGAAGGCAGCTACACCGGCGAACTCTCGGGAACGGCATCGATCGAATTCGAAATGACGTCGGTGGCCTACGGCGGTTGCACGGCCTTCGGTCTGTATACCGGCACGATCGAGACGAACGGGTGCCACTACCGCTTCACAGTGACAAAAATCAACGAAGGAAAACGCGAAGGCAGGTTTGATCTCAGCTGCCCGGCGGAAACTGAAATCACAGCGACAGCCACCCAGGCCGGCGTGCCGAAGTGCACGATCCACGTGCCGCCACAGACGGGCCTGGGGACCGTCACCTACACAAACATCGGCAGCGGCACGACCCGGGAAATCACACTCGACGTCAAACTCACCGGGATCAAATACACCCATACAACGGGGATCGGATTGGGCTCGTGCGCGAGCGGTTCGGGCGAAACCGGAACCTTCGAAACCTCGGTTTCGATCAAAGCCGAGAACATCGAAAAAAAACAGGTCGGGCTCTTCACCTCCTGATCGCCCCATGCCACCGAAGAAAGGCGCGTCATGAAGTCAGCTCAGATCTGCACCGCGGTCACCCTTCTCTTCCTGCTCGTCGCGGCGTTCGCCTACAGCGCCGCGCAGGGCTCTACCGCCGGTGTCTCCACCGCGTCGGCGTCCGCGGAGCGATCCCCGGAAGCCGCGGAAGCGGAAGCGGCGCTGACCCGGACGAACCTGGCCGGCAGGATGGAAACCACGCTCGGCAAGGCCTTCGGAGGGATCTGGTTCGAGCCCGCGACCGCACAGGTGCACGTCGGCGTGACCTCGGCGGCCAGCCGTCGCGACGCCGAGGCGCTCGCCGCCAAGGTCGGTCTCTCTGACACGGTGACGGAGACCCCTGTCGGCTCGACCTGGGCAGAGCTCCAGGCGGCGCAGGACCGCTGGGACAGCCGCCTCGAGGACCTCCTTTCCCAGGGCGAGGTGGCGACCGCGCTTGCGGCCGATCTGAATGCCGTGGAAGTCGAATTGGCCTCGTCGGTCTCCTCCGCCAGGCGCGCCGCGCTGCGACGCGAGGCGGCAAACGACAGCGTCAATGTCCTGATCGACGCCGCGCCGTATCCGCACCTTCGTGTCGAAGCCCAGGCGAGATGCGTCAAATTCGAAAAAACAAAAGCCTTCTGCGATCCGACGATCGTGGGCGGCGTCTCGATCGATGGCGAAGTGGTCGCCGAAAAAAGATCGACCTGCACCGGTGGGCCGGCGGTGATCCAGGCGGAACCCGCGACCACAGCTGACGCGACAAAGACCTACATTCTCACCGCCGGGCACTGCATCGCGAAAGACGGTGGAACGGGGAAAAAATGGTTCGCCTACAACAAGGAAGGCGAACCAAAAGGAGAAAATGAAATCGGCACCTCGATCACCTACCTGAACGCGGAAACCGACGTCGGGGTGATCGAAGTGACGACGAAATACTGGGCGAAAGCCGAAGACCCGCCGGTCGCCCCGGTGATCGCGTCATGGAACAAAGCGGCGGAATCGAATGTCTTCCCCGTGGT
>JASLJO010000063.1 GCA_030152505.1 Solirubrobacterales bacterium
AGATTGAGATGTTCAAGCCGACGCCGATTACGGCCCAGCCGTCCTGGGGCTTGGCCTCGATGAGGACGCCGGCCAGCTTGCGGCCGGCGACCCAGACGTCATTGGGCCACTTGATCGCGCACGAGATCCCCGGGCGGAGCTCCTCAGCCGCCTCGCAGACGGCGATGGGCACGGAGAGCGGCAACAGCAGGTGGCGCTCATCCAGCGGTTGCAGGACAGCCGAGTGGAGCAGCGCCTTGCCGGGCGGTGCCGTCCAGCTCCGCCCCTGGCGACCTCGCCCGCCGGTCTGCTCGTCGGCCGTGACGACGGTCCCTGGCGGCGTCCCCGCCTCGACCAGCTCCCGCGCCCGCGCGTTGGTCGAGTCGGCGCGGCGAAAGTGCCGATGCGGCGCCCCGAAGCTCATGCCCGAAGCACCGATGGAAGCTTTGGGGGGTCTATGGGCCCCCGAATCGATCCATCAGCCGTTGGCATCGGCGAGCAGGCCCTCGACGAGGCCGTCGATGTCGTGGCGCTCGGCCTCGACCGCGACCTCGAGGCCGGCGTCGCGCGCCGCCTCGCTGGTGATCGGGCCGATCGAGACGATGCGGGCGGCGGCGGGGAAGCGGTCGCCGAGGGCTTCGGTCAGGTTGTGCACGGTGGAGGAGGAGGTGAAGGTGACGTAGTCGGCGCTCTGTGCGGCTTCGATGGTCTCCTCGGCCGGCTCCTCGCGCACCGTCTCGTAGAGGGCGACGACGTCGACCTCGGCGCCGCGCTCGCGCAGGGCATCGGGTAGGACATCGCGGGCCTCGGCCGCGCGGGCGACGAGGACGCGCTTCCCGTCGAGGTCGACATCCTCCAAGGCCTCGACCATGGCCTCGGCGACGAATCGCTCAGGCATGACATCGGCAACGACCCCGTGTTCGGCGAGGGCTCGTGCGGTTCCTGGGCCGATTGCGGCAACCGTTGTGCGCCCGGCCGCCGAAACCTCGCCGACACCGCCCGAACCCCCACCTCCCACCCGCGGCTGTTTTGGGGTTTTACCGAGCGCTCGGGCATCGAGCCCGGCCTCGCGCAGCGCCTCGAAGAGCAGGAGCACCCCGTTGGGGCTCGTCAGGCAGATCAGCGCATAGTCACCATCGCCGACCCGCTCGACCGCCCGCCGGACCTCCTCGCTCTCGATTCGCGGCTCGATCCGGATCGCCGGGAGCTCGACGACCTCGGCGCCGAGGTCGCGCAGCGTCGCCGCCAGGCCGCTCGCCTGGGCGCGGGCGCGGGTGACGACGACGCGGCGCCCGTGCAGTGGCCGCCGCTCGAGCCAGGCGAGCGCCTCGCGCCGCTCGACCACCGGGCCGACGACGATCAGCGCCGGCGCGCCGATTCCCTCGCGCTCGACCGCCTCGGCAAGGGTTCCGAGCGTGGCGGCGACCGTTCGCTGCCCCTCCATCGTGCCGCGCTCGACCGCCGCCGCCGGCTCGTTCGCGTCGCGGCCCGCGGCAATCAGCGCGGCGGCGTTGTCGGCCAGCCGTTTGACGCCCATGTAGAAGACCAGCGTGCCGGGGAAGCGGGCGAGCGACTCCCAATCGAGCGAGGTCTCTCCCTTCTCGGGGTCCTCGTGGCCGGTGACGAAGGCGACCGCGGAGGCGTCATCGCGGTGGGTGACCGGGATGCCGGCATAGGCGCTTGCCGCGACCCCGGCCGTCACTCCGGGCACGACCTCGAACTCGACCCCCGCGGCGCGCAGCACCTCTCCCTCCTCGCCGCCACGGCCGAAGACGAACGGGTCGCCCCCCTTCAGCCGCACCACGCTCTTCCCCGCTCGCGCCGCCTCGACCAACCGCCCATTCGTCTCCTCCTGCGGCACGGACGTGCCGGTGCTGCGGTGTCCATGTGGACGTCTGTCCACCGGCACGTCCCCGGGGCGCTTGCCGACGTAGACGAGCTCGGCGCCGGGGCGGGCGCCGTCAAGGGCGCCGGGGGGGATCAGGCGGTCGTAGTAGATCGCGTCGGCGGAGGCGATCAGCTCGAGCGAGCGCGCCGTCATCAGCCCCGGGTCGCCCGGGCCGGCGCCGACCAGATAGACGACGGCCGGTCGCGCGCTCACACCATCGCCTCGGCACGGTCGAGGATGTCGCGGGCGCCGGCGCCGAGCAGGCGTTGGGCGAGCAGGGCTCCCGCCGCGGCGGGTTCTTCGGCCTCCCCTTCGACTCGATCACGGATCCACTCGCTGCCGTCGGGGAGGCCGACGAAGGCCCCGACGGCGATGCGGCCCCCGTCGACGACGGCATGGACGCCGATCGGCGTCGCACACGTCGCTTCGAGCAAGGCGACCGCGGCCCGCTCAGCGGTCAGCTCGTGCAGCGCGGTCTCATCGCTGATCGCCGCCGCCGCGATCGCCCCCGCGTCCTCGCCGCGCGCCTGCAGGACGAGAGCGCCCTGACCCGCCGCCGGCGTCATCGTCTCGGCTGGAATGGCGAACGATGCCTCGTCGCCGCGTCCCAGGCGCCGCAGTCCGGCGGCGGCGAGGACGATCGCGTCGAACTCTCCCTCGGCGAGCTTGCGCAGCCTCGTGTCGACGTTGCCGTGCAGGTCGCTCACCTCGAGGTCGGGACGCGTGGCGAGCAGCTGCGCGCGGCGGCGCAGGCTGGCCGTCCCGACCCGTGCGCCCTCCGGCACCAGGTCGAGCGACTCGCCGGCCCCGATCCAGACATCCGCCGCGACCTCGCGCGCCGGCACCGCGGCGATGACCAGTCCCTCGGGCATCTCCGCCGGCAGGTCCTTGGCCGAATGCACCCCGATGTCAGCTTCCCCGGCGAGCAGCGCCCGCTCGACCCCCCGCACGAACCGCGCCTTGTCCCCCGCTTCTCCATCGGAGGAAACCTCGACCAGCTCAGCTCCACCCAACAACGCAGCGACCTGACCTGCTTGGGCTTTGGCGAGTGCGCTGCTGCGGGTAGCGATCCGGATCATCAGGGCAGATCCCGGTAGGGGTGGAACGTCTTGTACTTTTTTTGGGGAGGCAATGGCGGACAGCCGCTAACTGTCTTCAAAAAAAGTTAAGTGGAACCCCTACCGGGATCTGCCCTGCGAAGCTCGGTCACTTTGCCGGTTTCCTCGCCTTCCGGCTCGGTCTCGGCGTCGAGCCCGAACAGCTCGCGCAGAGCGCTCACGTACAGGTAGGCGTCGTCCTCACCCGCCGAGCGCTTCATCCGCAGGGTCGGCTCGTGCAGCAGGCGCGAGGCGATTGCCTTCGCCATCGCCTCGAGGCGCACGCGGTCGGCCTCGCCGAGACTCTCCCAGCGACCCTCGTTCTCGGCCAGCACCCTCTCGACCACCTCGTTGCCGCGCTCACGGAGCGCCGAGATCGTCGGCGCCACCGAGAGCGCGGTGAGCCAGCGCTCGAAGCGGTCGATCTCGGCGGCGATGATCGGCCCCGCCCGGCGCGCCTCTGCTTCGCGGCCGCTGGCGGTGCGCGCGGCGAACTTCGGGACGTCGTCGAGGTCGTGGAGGTCGACCCCGGCGATCTCTCGGCAGG
>JASLJO010000090.1 GCA_030152505.1 Solirubrobacterales bacterium
CCGCCTGTGCTCTCTCCAGTCCGGTGGCCGCCGCCTTCCTGGCCGGCGTCCTGCTCGCCGGCACGCTGCCGCGCGACCGCCGCTCCAACCTGGCCGCGATCTGGGTGGCCTGCCTGGCGCTTGCCCTGGTCATCGTCCCCAACCTGGCCTTTCCGGAAGGGGGGCATTTCCCCTTTGCCTTCTCCTCCTACGTGGCGATACCGCTCTGGTGCGGCGGTGCGCTGTTCGTCACCCGCGGCTTGGGAGAGGAGGAGCGGCAGCTGCGCCGGGTCCTGCTCGCCTACCTGCTGGCGGCGACGGTGCTCTGGCTGGCCCCGAACCCGCTCGGTGGCAACGCCGTCCGCCTCGGCGCCCTCTTCAGCGGCCCGGTGCTTGCCGCGGTCATGCTCGCTCACCGCCCGCGGCTCTCGACCTTTCCGACCCTGGTCCTTGCGCTCGCCTTGGCGGGTGGGCTCTACTGGCAGCTGACCGCGAGCGTCAACCAGATCGCCCGCTCCGTCGGGGACCCCTCGACCACCTCGACCTACTTTGCTCCGGTGGCCGGTTGGCTGCGTGCCCACGATGGCACCGCCGCCCGGATCGAGGTACCGCCGACCGCAAACCACTGGGAGGCGGCATATCTGGCGCCCGGCTTCGAACTGGCACGCGGTTGGCTGCGCCAGCTCGACACGACCCGCGACAACGTCTTCTATGGCGACGACGAACCGCTCAGCGACCGCTCCTACAGAGCCTGGCTGCACAACAACGCGATCCGCTACGTCGCCCTGCCCGATGCGCCCCTCGACTACTCCTCCGTCGCCGAGCGACGATTGATTCTCAGCGATCCGCCCTACCTGAAGCCACGCTGGAGCGACGCACACTGGAGCGTCTATGAGGTGCGCGACCCGGCACCATTGGTGCAGCCTCTCGGCGAGGGCGCAGCCGGCGTCCGCCGGGTGGGGCACAGCGGCTTCACCCTCGACGTCACCCGCCCTGGCGAGTTCCTCGTCCGCATCGCCTTCACCCCCTACTGGTCGATCGAACGCGGCAGCGGTTGCCTGCTCCGCCATGGCGATTGGACCCTGGCGCGGGCGAGCCGGCCGGGAATCTTCCGCGTGAGCGCCGACTTCTCCCTCGGCCGCGCCTGGAACGCGGTCACCGGGGCTCGCAAGACCTGTTGAGACGCAACCTCCCCGCGCGTGGTCGAGGTTTGAGTCGGATAGCGATCGAAAGCTCGACCACGGTTTGGTTTAGAGCGCCAGCGCCAAGGGCTCTTCCAGGAGTGCCCGCACGCGGGCGAGAAACTCGGCGGCGGGGGCGCCGTAGAGGATGCGGTGGTCGCAGGCGAGGTCGACCTGCATCAGGTGGGCCGTCTTGATCTCGTCGTCGCGGACGACGGGGCGCTCCTCGATTGCGCCGACGGCGAGGATCGCCGCCTGCGGTGGGTTGATCACGGCGGAGAAGCCGTCGATCCCGTACATCCCCAGGTTGGAGACGGTGAAGGTCGCGCCGGAGAGCTCGGGCGGGGTGATCTGCCCGTCGCGCACCCGCTGAGCCAGCGCCCGCGCCTCCGAGGCGATCTGCCGCAGCCCCTTGCGGTCGGCGTCGAAGACGGTGGGGACGACAAGTGCATCCTCAGCCGCGACCGCGACGCCGACGTTGACCCGCGAGTAGAGCTCGAACCGCCCGTCGCGGTAGGCCCCATTGGCCCGCGGATGCTCGCGCAGCGCCAGCGCGCAGGCCTTGACCACCATGTCGTTGAACGAGGGCACGACCGAGTCCTCGGCGGCCAGCGCTTTCAGCTTCCGCCGCCCCTCGACCGCCTGGCTCATGTCGACCGTGGCCCGCAGGTAGAAGTGCGGCGCCGTCGCCTTCGACTCGGCCATCCGCCGCGCGATCACCTGCTGGGTCTTCGAGAGGTCCTCGTAGGAGACCTGGCCCTTGGCGGTTTCGGGAGCAACCTGTGAGGGACCAGGCGTCGCGGCCGCGGGTCCTGCCGCGGCAGAAGCGCTCTCGACATCAGCTTTCACGATCCGGCCGCCAGGGCCGGAGCCCTGAAGCTTGCTCAAGTCAAGCTGCCGTTCCTTGGCGATGCGCCGCGCCAGCGGAGAAGCTTTCCGTCGATGCCCGTCGCCATCGGCTTGAGCTTCCGCTGCTTCGGCCGGGGCGGTCGCCTCTGACATTGGAGCTGGGGCGGGCTCAGCCTCCTCTCCCGCGGGTGGCGGCGTAGGGGGGACCGCCCCTGAGGACGCTTTAGCGACCGCAGGGGGCGGTGGGTCCCCTGCGCCAACAGGACCCGCGGGCCGGGACTCCTTGGTCCCTTGCTCGTCCTTCGCCGACCCCTCCGAGTCCCCGACCCGCGCGATCGGAGTGCCGATCGGCACCGTCTCGTCCTCTTTCACCAGGATCTCGGTGAGCGTCCCCGCGACATCGGCTTCGTAGGCCATGTTCGCCTTGTCGGTCTCGATTTCGACCAGCTCGTCGCCGACCGCGATCTCGTCGCCGACCTGCTTCAGCCACTGCAGCACGGTGCCCTCCTCCATCGAGTCCGAGAGTCGGGGCATGACGACGTCGGCCATCAGATCGATCCCTCCAGCGCGGCAAGCGCCGCCTGCACCACATGCTCCTCATGCGGAATCGCCGCCTGCTCCAATCGCTTCGAATAGGGCATGTGGACGTCGGCGCCGGTCACCCGCTGCACCGGCGCGTCGAGGTGGTCGAAGGCCTGCTCGGTGATCAGGGTCGAGAGGTTGGCGCCGACGCCGCCGTGCGGCCATCCCTCCTCGACGATCACCGCCCGGTTGGTCTTGCGGACC
>JASLJO010000113.1 GCA_030152505.1 Solirubrobacterales bacterium
CATCGTGTGGTTTCCAGCCCACTTGCTCCTCAGCGTCTCGAGCATAGCCTGCGAGCGATCGGTGACCGTGATTTGTGCGTTCTCGTTCAGGTGCTGATCTAGACGACGAGTGAGCGTACCCGTACCGGCGGCGATCTCGAGCACCGCTGAAGCTGCGTCAACCTCTACCTGACCGGCCACGTAGTCGGCGACCCGGTCAAAGCGTCCGGCGGCCACTGTCTCGTACACCAGGGCTGCCGACTGGTCGTAGGAAACGTCTCCGGAGACAGCTGAAGACGGATGCATAGACGGACGGAGCATAGCGACCCGAGTGAAACGGTGACAGGCGCTGTGAAATGAGGATGTCGAGGCCGCGACGCACGCCGACCCAGATCCGGCCGATTGCCAGCGGCCACCGGCAGTGCGCGGTACTGGGCGCGAACCAGTGCAGTGACCCCTCCTTGCGAGGCGCTCAGCTGGATTCTAGAAGAGCGGTTGGAATCGGCCTGGGTGCGGGGATTCGTGGGCTGCGCCAGGAGGTGTGGTCCGGCTGAATACGCGGTGAAATGTGCGGATTTACGCCGTTTCGGGCACTCGTGGTGCCGAGTGCCCAACGCGCCAACGAGCGCTCAGCCAGAGTGAACGGCACAGGTGGTCCAATCGAAGCTCTCCGGGAGCGCATCGAGGATGTCGCCGCAGCTCTCCCCGCTGCTCTGGACCGGCTCGTAGTCACGGCGAACGTGGCGACCGATCACGACCAGAGCAACCTTCCGCGCTCCAGCCCCGGTCAGCGCATGTGCGGCGGACTGCGCATGGCCGCCACTGGTCCACGTGTCGTCGAGCAACAGCACGGACTTGCCGGACAGGTCAGCGATCGCTCTGTAGCGATTGGAGTCGAACTCGCGCCCCTCCACCTCGCCGGTCGGCGCGAGCGTCCGCTGTAGGCGCTCCTTGATCGGCTCGATCCAGCCGGTCAGCGCTGCAAAGGCGGAACGCTTGTCCCGCTCGGGCTTGCTCGACGGAACGATCGTGACGAGATCGAAGCCTTCCGCGCCGGCTGCGCGGGCAACGCACGACTCGTGGTCTCGCAGGAAACGCCAGAGGATCGCCGCGAGGCGAACCGCGTCGTGGCGCCGGATGCCCGCGTTGCGGCTGTCCTTGTAGTTGCGAAGCGCCAAATGCATCTGCCCGAGGTGCTCGCTGTAGGTGATGGGCACCACCGCATCGAGGCAATCAGGCTGACGGTCGCAGCTGCGGCAGGTTTCGAAGTCCGGATTTATGAACGTCCAGCAGACCCGGCAGATGCCAGGACCCGCCGGCACCATGTTCCGCATCGCCCGCTCGTAGGCCTGGCTGGCCTCATCGACCCCGAGGGCCATGGCGGCGTTAAGCGATCAGCGCGAGGTCGTCCGAGTAGAGCCGCTCGAGGTGCCCCACGATCTCCTCGCCGCTGTCGACCACGTAGGTGCTGGGACGCTGCTCTGCGTAAGTCTGCGCCCATTGGTGACGCAGCAGCGAGCGCAAGAGAAAGACCGGCCTGCCCTGCTCGATCGCCAAGCGAGCCTGCATGCGCGCTCCGCTTTTGTTGCCAGCCTCGACGACGACGCTGGCGCGAGCGAAGCCGGACATCACCGCGTTTCGCTGGGGGAACGTCCAGCGACGCGGCTCTTGGCCAGGCCAGAACTGAGAGATAACGGCACTCTCACGGCCCAGCCGGTCCTGCAGCTCGGCGTTCTGTTTCGGGAAGTGGTGCCGTAGCCCAGTGCCGATGACCGCCACCGTGCGCCCCTCGGCGTCGAGCGTCGCCCGGTGGGCCGCGCTGTCGATGCCAGCGGCGAGTCCGCTGACGACGACGAAGTCGTGGGCGACCAGATCGCGAGCAATCTCCGCAGCCTTCTCAAGGCCCTCCGGCGACGCTTTGCGGCTGCCCACCACCGCCACGGAGCGCTCGTCAGCGGGACTCAGCTCGCCTCGCACGAAGAGAGCTGGCGGTCGGTCGTGGACCATTCGCAAATTCGTCGGATAGGCGGCGTCGAGGACCGTTATCAACCGGATCCCCTCTTGCTCGTAGGAGATCACCCGCTCCTCAAGCTGATCCAGCGTGACCTCTACGCTTTCCACGGCGAAGAGACGCGGATCCCCGGCCTCCTCCAGCTGCTCCAAGAGGGCGAGAGCGCTTCCGGCCTCCTCGATCGAGCCGGCCAGCCGGTTCCACTCGACCCTGCGCCGAGCCATGAGAGCGAGAACAGCCGCTCGCTCTCTGGTGCTAACGAGCGTTTCGTTATCGAACATATGTTCGGATTCTAGCCTGGGCACAGGACAACCGTAGCGGCCTCGATATTCGCGCCCGGCGCGGACGACCCGCCAACCAGCGGCCCCCCGTCGCCTTTCCGCTAAGAGATCGCTCGCGACTTGACTGGATAGGCACGGTAGCTGCCGTGTACCTCAAGCAAACCAGCCGGATATCGGAAAATGCGCGAAGGCCGACTCGTCCAGCGCTCAGCGCGTGTACATATTGTGCGCATGGACCCAGGGCAGGAGGATGACGAGCCGAAGCAACCATTCGCGGGCTTCGACCACCTATCGGCAGGGGCGCGGTTCTTCCGCGCCGACCTGCACATGCACAGCTTTGGAGTCTCGCCAGATGTAACGGATCCGGAGATGAACGTGGCGGGCATCGTGAAGGGAGCGCGGGAACGCAGTCTCGATCTGATCGCAATCACCGACCACAGCGCAATCGACTCGGTCGAGCCGCTGCTAGAGCTGGCCCCCAGGGAGGGCCTGATCGCCTTCCCTGGCGTGGAGTTGACGAGCGCCGAGGGGCACGTCCTCGTGTACTTCCCACCCGAGGACTTGGACGACTTCCGGCGCTGGTTCGCCGGGCTGGAATTCATCGAGGGCCCATCAACGGCCGACCGGCATATCCTTACCCCGATCCACACGCTCCTCGCGGAGGTGAAAGCCGCCGGCGGACTTGCAGTTCCCGCTCACATCGGACGTGCCAACACCTGCTTTTGAGAAAAAGGTAAGCGCCCAGTCGAGGCAGGCGATCATCACTGGCCCGGCCCTGGCTGCCGTGGAGATCGACAAGCCCGAGGAGATGGATCTCTACTCAGCGCAAGACCAGGGCGACGGCTCGGAGCAACGACGTGCGTTGCTCGAGAAACGAGCGGAGATGCTGGGAGAGGGAAGCATGGGCGGTCCAGCGAAGCTGCTCTTCTCGGATGCGCACTCCCCGGCCCAGATCGGCCGCGACCGAGAAGGGCAAGACAGGGTGACCCGGATCAAGATGTCGGAGCCGAGCTTCGCCGCCTTCAGGACCGCGCTCGCCGACCCTGACGCGCGGATCAAGCTGGAGGCCGAGGTAGCGGGCAGCTACCCCCGCATCCTGGGTGCGCGTTTCATCGGAGGCTTCCTCGACAGCCGTGAGATCGCCTTCAGCCCGAACTTGACGTGCCTGATCGGTGGCCGGGGAGCGGGGAAGTCAACCGCACTTGAGAGCGTACGAGCAGCTTGTCTTTCCACGTCCAGTGAGATTGACGGGGAGCCAAACTGTCCCGAAACGGTGCAGCTCGTATACCGCGACGAGTACGGCTCGACTCACTACCTCAAGCGTGACAGCGAGAAGACGACCTATGAGCTGAGCGAGGCGGGCGCAACGGAAACCCACGTGGCGATCGAGGGCTACGGACAGGACCGTGTCGCATCGATCATCCGTGGCTATCCGGGTGAACCGCGACCGCTGCTGGCCTTTTTGGATCAGTTCGTCGACCTTCAGGACGTGACGGACGAGCTAGCAGACCTTGCCGAGCGCCTCGGGGCAAGCGCTGCGGCAATCGCCCCCTTGGCCACAGCGCCGAAACGCAAAGCGGAGGCCGAAAAGAAGCTGGCCGAGACCCGAGTCAAGCTGAAGGCACTGGGGGAGTCGAATCTGAAAACCGCCCTGCAGTGGCGCCAGAAGCTGCAACGCGAGCGGCGACTGCGGGGGGGAGCTGGAAGAGCGTCTGGCTCAGATCGGCGACGGGATCGAATCGGTCGACGTCTCACTGAAACCACAGGACACGGCAGCCGCGGCAGAGGTCGACCTGGCGACGACGCCAAGTGCCGCCCTTCTCAACGGCGAGAACGAGGACTCCGGATTGATCGCCGAGCTCGTGGAGCTTGCCACGGCGTTGGAAAACGCCAAGAAGGAAATGTCGGCCAAGCTGGCAGCAGCTCGCCCCCAGCTTGCCACCCGTTTCGAGACCTGGAAGGCGCGAGACCAACGGATCGAGGCGAAGGTGCAGGAGATACTCGACGAGCTGCGCAAGCAGGGAATTGAGCCCGACCTGGGAACGATGAACAGACTGACCGCAGCCGAGAGTAAGCAGCTAACAGCGATTCGCGAAGCCGACAGCCAGGTTGCCGAACTGAAGGAGAAGCAGGCAGAGCGGCGGGAGCTCTTGGACGCCTACCGCGCCGCCCAGTCACACCGCTACCAATTGCGCAGAGAGGCGATGCGAGAGCTGACTCGGAAGCTGAACGACGCATTCGAGGACTTCAAGGTAAAGCTCGGCTTCACGGAGGGTGCCCTGAGCGAGACGTACTTCGAACGGATTCGGGACAGGATCGGCAACCGCTTCTTCCAGAACTTGCGACTGACCGAGTTCTGCCGCGCGATCGACCCAATCGAGCTAGCCGCCACGATCAGGAAAAACGACAACGCCCGGCTGCTGGCCGTGAAGGACTCCGAACAAAAGCCCTTTTTCACGAGCCTCGAGGAAGCAGCGGAATTCCTGGCGGCAGTCGGGCAGCCAGAGGCAGCGGCACTCGAGCAGGTGACCCGGGATGACCTGCCGGAGATCACTCTGACGACCTTCGGTGAGAGCACACAGACGGTCCGCTTCGAAAACCTCTCCTTCGGGCAGAAGGCCTCGATTCTGCTCGGCGCGCTGCTCTTCTCGTCCGAGCAGACGCCGCTGATCATCGACCAGCCCGAGGATCACCTCGACAGCCAGTTCATCGCACGCACGGTGGTGGCTGTACTACGACGCGTAAAGGAGACCCGACAGGTAATCATCGCGACCCACAACGCCAATATCGCAGTGCTCGGCGATGCAGAGCAGATCGTGCCGATGCAGGGTTACGGAGGCGTCGGCCACATCAAGGATGTCGGCGCGGTCGACGCACATGAGACTCGGAAGCGCGCCTGCGAGATCCTTGAGGGCGGCGAGGCCGCTTATCGCCGTCGTGGCGAGATGTACGGGTACGAGGTGGCGCCGCAGTAGGGCAGTAGGGGTGCTCCAAACCTGCATGTGCAGCAAGCGAGAAAAGGCCAACCGAAGCACACAAGCGCCTGAGTCTGACGATCTC